>CAZWIP010000092.1:0-11762 GCA_964634125.1 uncultured Dehalococcoidia bacterium | reverse complement strand
AATTGTAATATATTTTCGATGTTTTGTCTAGTATTTAATTGCCGGGTTAATAACCCGATAGTAAAGATCGATAAAACAGTTATCGCTGAATATCCCAATCGTCTTGATAATGCCCAGAGGGCCCACATGCCGATGAGATTAAATAGAAGCATTTCTACAGCGAAGGCTATATGGTAACCGATGTCACTTTCAGCAAAGACTCGTGGTATAAGAAAAAGGGGCAGCGAGAGCGGGGCATATTCGATATCAAAATCCTGATAGGGCAAATCTCCGTCGAAAACACGATCAGCATAACTGAAGTAGAGAGAACGGCTATCCCCTTCTGCATAATTGGGATATTCACCACTATCTGGAAATGCTCCCTGAAATATAACCATGAAGATAATGATGTGCAGCATCGCAAAAATAACAAGTGGATAAAACCGCTTTATTGTATTGCTGGCCATTGCCTTTTGGAGCGTTGCAGTCATATAGTAGACCTTTGGATAAGCTATTCGTATAATAGTCAATACAAAGGAGGCTTGCAATGTTGAAACTGGCTATCTCGGGTAAGGGTGGTGTTGGTAAAACGACTCTCTCCAGTTTACTGGCTCGTATTTATGCTTCCAAAGGTCACAATGTTCTGGCTATCGATGCTAACCCGGACGCGAACTTCGGGACAGCCTTGGGCATTCCCTGGGAGGAAATAAGCAAAATCACGCCGATAGCAGAAATGGACCAGTTGATTGAAGAACGTACCGGTGCCAAACCAGGGACTTCTGCCACTTTTTTCAAATTAAATCCAAAAGTAGATGATATCCCTGACCGTTTTTCCGTGGAAACAAACGGAGTAAAACTGCTTATGCTTGGAACTGTTGACTCCGGTGGTGCCGGATGCATATGTCCCGAGAGCACACTTCTTAAGGCACTTCTCAGTCATTTGATATTGAGGCGAGAGGACACTGTAATACTGGATATGGATGCAGGAGTTGAACATCTCGCAAGAGGTACGGTGCGTGCTGTGGATGCATTTATTGTGGTGGTGGAGCCCGGACAGCGAAGCGTTCAAACCGCGAAGTCGGTTAAGAAACTGGCCGCTGACCTGGGGGTGAAAACTACTTATGTTGTGGGAAACAAGATAAGTAGTCCAGATGACGAAGAATTCGTAAAAAGCAATCTTCCCGATTTTGAAGTATTAGGATTCTTAAGTATGGATCCTATGGTGCGTGAAGCTGATTTTAAGGGGCTCAGTCCCTATGATCTGGCCCCGAACGCAGTTGCTGAAGTAAACAAAATAGTTGAACGATTAGAAGAAATCCAGGGGAGCGGTGATGGCAAAGCAGACGGTTAGAAATATCGAAGTCGAAAACAAGCGTGTATTGGTACGGGTAGATTTTAATGTGCCAATGGATAAATCCACTGGAGAGATAACTGATGATGCTCGTATAATCGCAGCGGTGCCAACCATACAATACCTTGTTGACGAAAGAGCGAAAGTTATTCTGTGCTCTCATTTAGGGCGACCCAAAGGGGAGGTCCGAGATGATATGAGGCTGGCAACGGTTGGGGAACGGTTGGGTAAGATTGTGGGGAAGCCAGTGCGGTGTACTCGGGATTGCATCGGTACGGAGGTTGAAGCTGCCGTTGGTGAGATGCAGCCGGGCAATATCATACTTCTGGAAAACCTCCGGTTTCATCCAGAAGAAGAGAAAAATGATCCTTCATTTGCAGAGTCCTTAGCCCGGTTGGCTGATATGTATGTAAATGATGCCTTCGGCACAGCGCATAGAGCGCACGCTTCAACGGAAGGGGTTGCGAAGTATTTGCCTGCGGTATCAGGATTCCTGATGGAAAAGGAACTCGAGTTTCTAGGTAAGACACTAGCTGATCCGGAGAAACCATTTGCAATGATCGTAGGAGGGGCTAAAGTTGCGGACAAAATTACTCTCCTTGAGAACATTTTAGAGAAGGTAAATGTGTTGATTATCGGTGGTGGTATGGCCAATACATTTTTGAAATCAATGGGCTATGATGTTGGCAGTTCGAAAGTTGAGGAAGACCAGCTTGATTTCGGACGGGGCCTGATTACCAAAGCAGCTCGAAAGGGTGTTCGACTTATGCTTCCGGTTGATGGAGTTGCTGCTTCAGAATTCAGTGAAGATGCAGAATGTGAGACAGTATCGTTGGGTGGAGTTCCGTCAGGATGGCAATTGTTGGACATCGGACCGGAAAGTATAAAGTCATTCAGCGAGGGTTTAAAGGATTGCAAGACAATTGTATGGAATGGCCCGATGGGTGTTTTTGAGTATGCGTCCTTTGCTCAAGGTACCGAGGCTTTGGCTACCTTTATAGCTGAATTGGGAGCCACTACGATCATTGGTGGTGGGGATACAGCGGCCGCTGTAAAAAGAATGGGTTTGGCGCGTAAAATGACGCATGTCTCAACCGGTGGTGGGGCGTCACTGGAATTTCTGGAGGGGAAAACTCTCCCTGGTGTGGCCGCATTGTTGGATAAAGAAACAAGCTAGCTTATAAAGTGCCAGGCAAATCCGCCAATTCGATGGTTACGTTTTTCTCCGGTATTTGAACTGCCACTAAGTGGCCATAGTTATCTACGTAATGTATCTCTCCGAGTGAAGGCACAGTGCAAACATAGATTTCAACTGATTCACCTTCTACTACAGACTCTTCCAGCCGTATATCAATGATCAGGTTGCTTATATCAAGATTCCCAGGGAAAATGACGGGTACAGTTAGTGACTCACCATCATTGAGTGGAAGGGTTCTGTACATCAAGTCAAGCCAGCCAACCATATTTTCGGCTAGAAGTACAGTATTGGGTTCAAGTAAAACATCGTGTTCTTTTATATCATCTCCCATGGTGATTACTAAATGTGCTGAGTTGTTTTCTATTTGGCAATCGACCGACCCCTCTCTGGACTGTCAGCCAGAGCCAACGGAGATATCCATTTGATATGAGATCGGTATGTCAATTTGAGTAACGTGCAGAGTCCCGCTGGCTGTTGTTGGTTTACATGCATCGCTTTCCTGTAGTTCAAGCACTGATGCAATAGTGATGGATTTATCACCATTGTGATCGGTTTCAGCTATCACTTCGTACCCGTTAAAACCATATTGTTCGCCATCCACAGAAAACTCGTATTGCCATTTCTCTCCGACAGAGAGATCAAGAATATTTCTCCCATTAATCCTTTCTGGTGACGGGGTTGAACCTCCACTGTCACATCCAAATATTGATATTGCAAGCGAAAAAATCAGGCCAAATAGAACAAATTGACTCATATTCATTTTGGTATCACTCAATCCCAAACTTCATCCGATGCAAAACCGCCTTCGAGTCCCTTGTCATTGGCTTCCTTTTCGGTGTAAGTTGCGAACGTCTCTTCGGTCGACAGTGTATCTATAACAGCGATAAAGTTTTTTGAAAAAAGCCTTTCCACTTCACGACCACATCTAGGACATTCAGTAAGTGGCTCATCATCGAGATGCTGCCTCATTTCGAAAGTAGCTTTACATAACTTGCAGTGACTTTCGGTTTTTGATTTGTATTCATAGATTGGCATGAGCGATATTCCTGAACAGGGGATAGATTTACATCAAGTTTCCTTCCCACAACACTTTTTATATTTTTTCCCACTGCCACATGGGCAAGGATCATTACGTCCTACTTTTTTACCAATTGGCGTTGATGCTTTTGCATCGTTTTGTTTAGGAGGAGGTTCACTTGAAATATTGGCATGATATACGGAGTGAACAATATCATTTTGGATATATTCCTGAAGTTCCTGAAATCGTTGATGAGCCAGACGCTTGTATGCAACAAGGGGGTCTCTTTGAGCATAAGCTTGTAAACCGATACCCTGGCGCGTATTCTCTAAAACCGTGAGGTGTTCTCTCCAGCGAATATCTATGGCTCGCAGCATGATCAAGCGCTCAAGAAGGCGCATATTTTCTGCCCCGATCTCCTGTTCTTTTCGATCATATAATTCATTAGCAGTATCTAGTAGATGATCTTCGATCTCTCCCCGGCTCATTTTGCTCAGACTATTACCGGTTATATCCGATGGTAGAGGATAAATGGTAGCGGTTGAGCCGAGCAGTGCCTCCATGTTCCATTCGTCACCATGCTCATCAGCCAGATTGCTGGCAACAACGCCACTGATTTCCTGATAGATCATATCTTGTATATTTGCTTTGAGGTCAGCTCCGGTAAGGAGTTTTTCTCTCTCTCCGTAAATGATTTCACGGTGCTTGTTTAGTACGTCATCGTATTCAAGCAGACGCTTGCGGATATCAAAATGATGTGCTTCTACCCTAACCTGAGTGCTCTCGATAGACTTCGAAACCATCGAATGTTCGATGGGAGTATTCTCATCGAAGCCAAAACGCTCCATTATGCCGCCGATGCGATCGCCCCCGAATCGACGCATAATATCGTCTTGAACAGAAACGAAGAACCTTGAACTACCTGGGTCACCCTGACGTCCGGCACGGCCTCGCAATTGATTATCAATACGTCGCGCTTCATGCCGCTCTGTACCGATAATATGCAGACCTCCTGCCTCAATAACTTTGGACTTCGACTCATCGCAAAGAGCATATTTCTCTACCAATAACGCAGCCCATCGATCGCGATATTTTACCGTTGGATTTTCATTTCGGCGCAGCATACCGAGGGCATCGTTCCAGGAAGCGCTGGGAACCGTAGCAAAATCCACTTGCTCTTTGTGCAATTGATCACGAGCCATTTCTTCAGGATTACCACCAAGTAAAATATCCACTCCCCGACCTGCCATATTGGTTGCAATGGTTACCGCTCCGGTTTCTCCAGCTTGTGATACAATACGAGCTTCCTTTTCATGGAGCTTCGCATTAAGAACGTTGTGTTTGATGCCTTTCCTGGTGAGCATATCACTTAATTTCTCGGAGTTCTCAACAGAAACAGTGCCAACAAGAATTGGTCTACCAAGGTCACAAAACTCTTCGATCTCGCCAACAACTGCCCGGAATTTGGCTTCTTCGTTTTTATATATCTGATCCTGATACTCAACTCGAATAAGTGGTTTGTTTGTAGTGATGGATACCACATCAAGATTGTAGATCTTATGAAACTCCTCAGCTTCGGTTACAGCCGTACCAGTCATTCCGGCAAGTTTTTCATACATGCGGAAGTAGTTCTGGAAAGTAACCGTAGCTAAAGTGACGCTTTCACGCTGAATTTTTACGCCTTCTTTGGCCTCGATGGCCTGGTGAAGCCCATCTGAATATCGACGTCCTGTCATCATACGCCCGGTGAATTCATCTACGATGACAATTTCACTATCTCTGATAACGTATTCCTTGTCCCGCTGGAAGAACACCTGGGCTCTGAGAGCATTCTCCATGAAGTGGACCAGATGATAATTCGAAGGATCATACAAATTTGGAACCCCAAGAGCCTTTTCCATCTTGGCTATACCGGAATCCGTTAACATGATTACCCGTGTTTTTTCGTCGATAGTATAATCGGTTTCCATTGCGAGTCTGGGGACAAGTTTGGCAAAGGTCTTGTAAGTCTCGGGAGGTTCTTCGGCTTGACCACTGATGATAAGGGGTGTGCGAGCTTCGTCAATGAGGATATTATCTACTTCGTCGACAATGGCATAACTGAACCTGCGCTGGACTCGTTGCGTGATATGAGCAACCATGTTGTCTCGAAGATAATCAAATCCGAACTCATTATTCGTTCCGTATGTGATATCCGCTGCATAGGCTTCTTGGCGCGGTACAGGCCGAAGGTGAGGCCACGCATCGTCACCCGAGTCATATTCAGGGTCGAAAATGAAGGCCGAGTCATGTTGGATACATCCTATGCTCAAGCCAAGCCCATGATAAACCGGTCCCATCCATTGTGTATCACGTTTGGAAAGGTAATCATTCACGGTGATTAAATGAATACCATCACCAGCAAGGGCATTGAGGTAAGTTGGCAAAGTAGCGACCAGGGTTTTACCTTCCCCGGTTTTCATCTCAGCTATTTTTCCATGATGGAGAACAATGCCACCAACTAGTTGGACATCAAAATGACGAAGCCCAAGATTCTGCACGGATGACTCGCGAACAGCGGCGAATGCTTCAGGTAGAATATCATCGAGGGGCTCACCGGAATTCAGCCGGTTCTTGAAATCCTCAGTTTTAGCGCAAAGTTGGTTAAAATCGAGACCTTCAAAATCCGGTTCAAGTGAATTAATTATATCAACGATAGGAACGAGGCGCCTAAGTTCCTTCTCGTTAGAGTCCCCCAAGCCTCTGAGGAGCTTTTTGAACACATATCACCTCATGATTGAAACATGGCACCAATCGAAAGATCAGCATGAATGCGATGTATTGCCTCTCCGATGAGCGATGCCAGGGAAAGAACGGTGAGTTTTTCAATCCGCTTGGATTCTGGTACCGGGACGCTATCGGTGACCACAATTTCTTTTAGTGGGCTATTGGCAAGCCTCTCAATAGCTGGTCCGGATAAGATAGGATGAGTGCAACAAGCATAGACCTCTTTGGCTCCATTATCAGCGAGGGCAACAGCAGCTGAACTAATGGAACCGGCAGTATCTATTTCATCATCGAACAGGATAGCTGGCCTACCGGACACATCACCGATAACCTGGTGTGTTTCTGTGCTGTCAGTATTTCCGATACGCCGTTTTTCGATGATTGCCAGGGGAGCATTGAGTCTCTCTGCAAAGTCACGGGCTCGCTTAGAAATTCCAACGTCAGTAGCTACCACTACCAGGTCTTGCAATCCTTTTTCCTCGAAATAGTCACTTAAAATATAGAGAGCTGTCAGCTCGTCGACTGGGATACTGAAAAATCCTTGTATCTGACCTGCATGTAAGTCCATGGTGAGAACTCGTCTGGTACCGGCTACTGTTATCAGGTCAGAAACGAGGCGTGCAGTTATAGGTACGCGCGGCTGGTCCTTTTTATCGGTACGCGAATAACCAAAGTATGGGAGAACTGCCGTCACCCTTTTTGCGGAAGCACGACGGGCGGCATCGATCATAATGAGCAGCTCCATCATGCTTCGGTTTACTGGTGTTGAAATAGGCTGTACGATAAATACATCACGTCCGCGCACGTTTTCTAGAATTCGAACAAAGATATTCTCATTGGAGAATTGGGAAACATCTATTTGCCCCGGAGGAACACCCAGGTACTCACAGATTGAATGAGCCAATTCGGGGTGAGTATTACCGGAAAAAACCTTTAATTCGTCAGACAATTTTGATGCCTCCAGTTAGCATATTAACTTATTCTCCCTTATATACAGGCTTTCTCTTCTCAAGCCAGGCAGCTACACCTTCCTCGTGATCCTTGGTGAACATAGTCATAGCCGTAGCTGCAGCGGTTATATCAAGATTCGCAGACAAGTCAGTATTTAGCCCTTTGTAAACAAGTTGTTTAACAAATCGCGTAACGATTGGAGGACTTTTGGCAATCATTTCTGCCAGCTCTTGAGTCACTATTTCAAGTTCTTCTGATGCCACCAGTTTATTTAAAAGCCCGATCTTCAACGATTCTTCAGCACTGACCCATCTACCGGTATAGAGTATATCTAAAGCGGTACTCACACCAACGATTCGAGGAAGAAGATAACAGGCCCCGGAATCCGGAACTATCGCTGTGGAAATTTGGGCTGCCATAAATCGAGTTTTCTCACAACCGATCCTGATATCACAGGCGCATGGCCAGTCAAATCCTCCTCCAACGGCAAGACCATTAACAGAGGCAATCGTTGGAATTGGCATATTCCAGAGCTTCTCTGTTATCCCATGGACTACTTTGCGAACCCACTTTCGCATTTGCTCCATGTTCCAATCAGCATATATCTCATCATCAGCTATGTCTCCGCCTCCGCAGAATGCCTTGGTGCCGGCTCCCGTGAAAATAAGTACTCTAAGATCATCATCGTATGCAATATCGCTTAAAGCTGTGTTGATCTCAAGCATCATCTTCTGATTGACTGAGTTGGCTCTATCAGGGCGGTTGAGGGTGAGGGTGGCAATGTTACTTTCTTTTTCCAGTTTGATGGTTTCGAAATCCACGGTTTCCTCCTGAGGACTATGAAATAAAGGACAAAATTACTATAGCATAAGGGTCAGTGAGGGGCAACGATGACTCGATGTGCTTATTAATTCTGTGAATGTGTGTTGCTTGTTGCAGTGGCTGCAATTACAGCGAAATCGGTTCATGTGCACAGGTGCAAGACTTATCTTGAGGTCTCCGAGGAAAGGTTTTTGAAGAGTATTACAAATGCACCATATATTGTAGGCCATAATGCGTAACATTTTGATATTCCAAAGCTAGGCAAATTGGCCAACTTGATGCACATTTGGAAAAGTAGTAACATAAAGGCGCATGCGCCCCTGTAGCTCAGTGGATAGAGTACCGGCCTCCGGAGCCGGGAGCGAGGGTTCGAGTCCCTCCGGGGGTACCATCGAAAAGGAGGTTAGCTTTGCCTATAACAGAAGTTCGTTGGCATGGTAGGGGAGGGCAAGGAGCAGTCACTTCTACCGAACTTATCGCCCTTGCTGCCATCAACAAAGAGAAATATGCTCAATCATTCCCCAGTTTTGGTCCCGAGAGGAGGGGCGCGCCGGTTCAGGCGTTTCTCAGGGTGGGGGATGAGCCGATCAGGGTACGATCGGAGATTGCGAACCCTGATGTGGTAGTGGTGCTTAATCCAGATTTGTTTGAGTCTGTCGATGTGGCTTCAGGGCTCAAAGAAAACGGGATACTGGTGATCAATACCAGAAAGTCGATGGAGGAGGTAAAAGCCACCTATGGCAAGGGGCACAGGGTTGCCATTGTTAATGCCATGAAAATCGCCCGCGAGTCGATTGGCTTGCCGATAACCAATACCACTATGATGGGAGCGTTGCTGAAGGTGGCTCCGCTGGTGGAACTGGATGACATGATTGGCCCTCTGGAGCATCGCTTTGGTAAAGTGGCCGAAAAGAACATCACTGCCATGAAGAGGGCTTATGAAGAAATCGTAGTGGAGGGGCAGTAAGATGGCTGATTTAACCTGGAAAGATATGGAGATAGGTAACATAGTCACCACGCCGGGAAGCGCCAGGGCATATCGCACCGGCGATTGGAGATCTGATAAACCGATCAAGGATTACGAGACGTGCATAAAATGCGGAATGTGCTGGCTCTATTGTCCTGAAGCGGCTATTACGATAGATGATGATGGTATGTATGGGTTTGACCTCTTCTATTGCAAGGGGTGCGGTATTTGTGCCGAGGAGTGCCCCAAAAAATGCATAACGATGGTTGAGGAGGAGGAGGTCTAATGGCTAAGAAAGTTGGAATGGAAGGTTCACTGGCCATTTCAGAGGCGGTGAAACTGGCAAACACCGATGTGGTTGCCGCTTATCCTATTACTCCTCAGACTCACATTGTGGAAAGCTTGGCTGAGATGGTAGCAAATGGGGACCTTGACGCTGAGTATATTCCGGTAGAATCTGAGCATTCAGCTATGAGTGCCTGTCTGGGGTCCTCTGCCACTGGAGCGAGGACTTTCACCGCCACTGCCGGCCAGGGATTGGAACTGATGCATGAGGTGCTTTATGTGGCCTCGTCCATGCGATTACCGATTATAATGGCTGTAGCCAATCGTGCCCTGTCTTCGCCATTGAGTGTATGGGGGGACCATTCAGATGTAATGGCGGCCAGAGATTGCGGATGGATTCAGGTATTTGCTGAAAATGCGCAAGAGGCACACGATCTGGTTCTGTGGGCTTACAGGGTTGGTGAAGACCCTGATGTGCTGTTTCCGGTAATGGTGAATATTGATGGCTTCAACCTATCTCACGTAACAGAGCCGATTTTTTTGACAGAAAAAACTGATGTTGAAAAATATCTTCCAGTAAATAAATATCCGTTACCGTTGCATCCCGATAAACCTGTGACTATGGGTGCATTTGGCCCGCCTTTCATTTACACCGAAGCTAAAAAAGCCCAGGAAGTGGCTTTTCTGAATACCCCAAAGACAATTCTTAAGGGTTGGGAAGAATTCGCAAAGATCTTTGGCCGCAGTTATCATCCAATTGAGACCTACAAAGCCGATGATGCCGAAACCTTGCTGTTGACTATGGGGAGCCTCAGTGAGACGGCCAGCCTGGCGGTTGACAATATGAGGGAACAGGGTAAAAAAGTGGGATTGGTGAAGATCAGATTGTGGCGACCTTTCCCCTTTGAGGAATTCAGAAAAACCGTAAAAAACGCCAATGTTCTGGTTGTTTTGGACCGTTGTCTCTCCTTTGGCGGACCCGGAGGGCCGGTTGCCTCTGAAGTGAGGTCAGCGTTATATGATCAGGCAAATAGACCCAAAGTAGTCAGCCTGATTGGTGGACTTGGTGGTCGTGATGTTACTCCACAGAACTTCGAGTACATGGTGGATAGAGGCCTGGAAATCGCCGAAAAAGGCAGCGATTCCGAATACGAGATGATAGGGGTGCGAGGATGACTCAGGAATTTGTGAAATTCGGAAAGCGCGAGATAACGATGGATGAGCCATTTACCTCCGGGCACCGAGGCTGTATTGGTTGTGGCGAAGCCCTGGCTGTAAGGCTGGCGATGAAAGCTCTCGGACGTGATGTGGCGATTGCCAATGCCACAGGATGCATTGAGATCATTTCCTCGCCTCTGCCCGATACTTCCTGGCAGGTTCCTTGGATTCATACCCTGTTTGAAAATACTGCCGCAGTTGCTTCTGGTATTGAATCTGGATATAAATCATTAATGCGGAAAGGTCGTATTCCTCAGAAACATATCGATGTAATTGCCATAGGTGGTGATGGAGCTACGGCGGATATCGGCATCCAAGCCCTTTCGGGAGCGCTGGAGAGGGGTCATGATTTCGTCTACTTGTGCTTTGACAATGAAGCTTATATGAACACAGGTATCCAGCGGTCAAGTGCCACACCTTATGGAGCCTCGACCACTACCGCTCCGGCAGGCACAGTTATTACTGTTGGGCAGCAGACACAGAAAAAGAATATGCCAGCGATAGCTGTTGCTCATGGGATTCCGTATGTCGCAACTGCAAGCCCAAGCTACCCATTTGATATGATGGAAAAGGTTAAGAAGGCGGCCGACATTGATGGCCCGGCATATGTGCATATACTGTCTGTTTGTGACACTGGCTGGAGAACTCCAACCAACATGAGTGTTACTATTGGTCGGATGGCTGTGCAGATAGGGATGTTCCCCCTATACGAAGTAGAGAATGGAAAGTACAAACTGAATGTCGATAAGGAACTCAAACCGGTTGAGGAATACCTAAAAAAACAGGGAAGGTATCGCCACCTTTCCGATGAGGAAATTCAGAAAATCCAGGAACATATTAACGAAGAATACGCAAAATTAAAGCAACTTGCATCGAGTTGAAATAGAAAGTCGCGAACTTGACTTTCACTCGTAAAGAAGAGATAATTAGCATCGGTGCCTGTACTAAGGCCCCCACGTTCCTCGATAGCTCAGCGGTAGAGCGGGCGGCTGTTAACCGCTAGGTCGTAGGTTCGAATCCTACTCGAGGAGCCAATTTTTTTGAAGCTGTTTTTCCTCATCTTGTCCTCCTTTGGATGTCCACTGTTTTTTCGAAAATTAAGCAACTTGCTTAATTAATTTGTAGCTAATTAGCTACGGATTATTTTGCTTAATTATTTGGCATTGTTAACTTAGTATAGTTATGTTATCATGAGACCACAAGCTAT
>CAZWIP010000091.1:0-11808 GCA_964634125.1 uncultured Dehalococcoidia bacterium | reverse complement strand
GGCCACTGGGTCAGGATATCTATGAAGTTTCCAGTAAGGTTCTGGACTTAATGCATTCTGATATGTGCGGGCATATCCACGGAATGCTTCTCTCCAAGGGTTTGAATCCAGCCGAATTCACCATGCTGGTTTACGGCGGCAGTGGTCCACTTCATGCCTGGGGACTGGATCGAGGTCTCTCCATGGGCCAACTAATCACGGTGCCCTGGGCAGCGGCATTCTCTGCTTTTGGAGTGGCAGCGGCCGAATATTTCCATCGATATGATAAAGCGGTAACTTTTTTCCTCACACCGGACATGACCGATGATATCAAAGCCATGCAGGGCGGCGGACTTAGTATGACCTGGCAAGAACTGGAAGAACGTGGATATGCTGAACTTGAGGCCGAGGGCATTTCACGCGATGCAGTAACCTTCAGACATGGTATATCCTGCCGATATATTGGGCAGCTCTCCAACTGGGAAGTTCCCGTAGGGATCGGTAAACCACAAACCGCTGAAGATGTGGATAAGATTATCGATGCCTTTGAAAAGTACTATGTGAGCATTTATCCTTCGGGCGCTCGCTATCCGGAGGCAGGTTACCAGATTACAGAAATCTATGTTGAAGCCGTGGTGCAGAAGACAAAGCCCGTCATGATCACTTATCCGCTTCAAGGAAAGGAACCTCCCAAAGAGGCTTCCAAAGGTAAGAGACAGGCATACATGGATGGCGAATGGTCTGACTTTGATATTTGGGAGATGGATTTTCTGGAGGCGGGAAACCGGATCGACGGCCCGGCAATTATAGAGCATCCCATGACGACTTTGGTAATTCCGCCGCAGAACTACGTTGAATTCGATGAGCACAAATTCATCAGATATTTGAAGAAGTAACTTGTAGAAAAAGCAGCTCGGTCACAGAGGGGGCTCTCATTTGGAGAGCCCCTTTTTATATGCGATGTTTTGAGAGTAACATAGTAGACCACATCAAACACGTTTTCTTTGTATTTGAAGAGAAAACGGATTAATTCTATCAGTCGGATAGTTCGCCGTTGAGCTTGGGTACCTGTACAATTTTAAGGAAAAGCCCAAGTTGCTGGATTGTCTCGGTGAATTTATCATATTCCACGGGCTTGGTGATGTAGTTACTGCATCCCAGCACATGGCATTTTTCAATTTCCCGCGGGTCATTTGTGGTGGTGAGCATTATCACTGGCAGCTTTTTCAATACTGTATCTTCTTTTATCTGTTTAAGGACTTCAATGCCATCGATCTTAGGCATCCGGATATCCAGCAGCAGCAGGTATGGTGTGCCGCTTTCCCGGTGAGGGCCATCTCCTTTATGGAAGAGATAATTTAAAATCTCCTCTCCATCAGGAAAGTGAATCACCGTATTGGATATTCCTGATCGCTGGAGGTTCTTTTTTATCAGGGCAGCATGCCCCGGGTCATCCTCGGCTAAAAGTACAACAAGATCGCTTTCCATGATTCGGTCTCCTTTTAGAGCGCTTTTTTCGGCTTGGGATAATAACTTGTCATTTTCGTAAATAAACCGTTTGAGTTTCGTAGTTTTAATTTTCAGCCCTGATCGTTATTAACTACACCAATCCCGGATATTACGTTTTCGATATCAATCTCATTAAACAGCCTCCACCCGTTCTTGTCCCTGTGCATTGTATCTGTCAGGGTTCCATCCTCGAACCTGCGAAGGAGGGTGGATCGGCTGATGCCGGCCTTTCTGCATACTTCCAATGTCCGGTAGAAGATTTGGCCATCAATTTTTATTGGCATATTAAAAACTCTTTGATCTCTTTTGACATATCTCTGACACATCTCAATTGTTATTTATTGCCAGCCTTTTTGGAAATGGAGCAAACCCTGAAACGGTCTGGGGGTTTACCCCCATTTGCCGGTAATCTCAGGCTTTGCTGTGGGCCAAATAAGCGGTTCGTACGACGAGATTTACAGTGTCAGTTCAGAATGGGGGGAAACCATCACATCTAATGAGGGTTAGCACTGTTCTGCCTGAAGTCTATTATTTGTTAATATGAACTATTTCCGAGAGAATGCTGCAAAATACAGCATAGCTTACGGAGATTAAGATATGCGTCAGGAAACGAACACTACATGGACCTATTCACCGGGTAGTCACAGGCTTTCATCGGTGATGCGGCGGTATGCTCCCATCGGTCTGGTAGTTGTCACCGGTTTGATGCTCACTGCTGTGATCCTTAGCATGGTTGAGAGTTCAGAATGGGGTGTAGTAACTGCAGGTGTTAGTTTTACGTGCCTCTTTGCCATGTATATGGTTCTTTTACTTGGGCGTAAAGCTCAAGTGGAACAGACAGTCATTGAAAGGACGACTGAACTGGAAAGAGAGATTGGCGAACGAAAACAGGCGGAGGTAACAATCCAGGAACAATATGACGAGATTCAGATACATGCTTATGAATTGGAAGCTGCTAACCACGAATTACGGCATACTCAGGAAAAACTCCTTGAATTAAATCAGTCCCTTGAGCAACATGTAAAAGCACGCACGGTTGAATTAGAGAGTGCTAATAAAGATCTTGAGGCATTTATCTACTCTGTTTCACATGATCTGCGGGGGCCATTACGCCATATTAACGGTTTTTCCAGGATACTACAGAGCGAACACACCCAGCAGCTTTCAGAGGAAGCCAACCGTTATCTGGATAAAATAGCCCAGAGCGCTATTAATATGGGTAACCTGGTGGATGGTCTATTGAACCTTTCCAGAATTGGACGCAAAACCCTGGAAATGGAAACTGTTGATTTGAACAGCATTGTAGATAGTGTGAGGTCGGAACTCGAGCCTGAAACAATGGGCAGGGATATTGAGTGGAAGATAGAGACCCTCCCCCCGGTTGAGTGTGACCCAGTTTTGATGAAGCAAGTGGTGGTGAATCTTCTTTCCAACGCGGTTAAATTCACTCGTAATTCTGAGCATGCCATAATAAAGGTGAAGCCACCAGCCAGTGGACAGCCGGGGTTTGTAGTAAAGGATAATGGGGCGGGATTCGATATGGAATACACGGATAAACTGTTTGGTGTATTTGAACGACTGCATCGGAAAGAAGATTTTGAAGGAACCGGAATAGGGCTTGCAACTGTGCATCGGATTGTGGATAATCACAACGGTCGTGTATGGGCCCAGGCCGAGGTCAATAAAGGCGCGACATTCTATGTGACACTGCCATATCCGGATGTAAGAGAAAAGGAGGTATCGCACAGTGGAGAATGTTGAAGTATTGCTGGTTGAAGATGATCCCAATGATGCGGAACTTGTCCTGCACGTATTGAAAAAGAACAATATGTCTAATGAAGTCCTTGTTGTTCAGGATGGCAAAGAGGCATTGGATTTCCTTTTCTGCAATGGTGTGTATGCTGGCCGAGATATCACCAATATGCCTAAATTAGTGCTTTTAGATCTCAAGCTTCCCCATGTGCATGGTCACGAAGTGCTCAGACAGGTCAAGGAGAATGAGAAGACGAGGTCGATCCCAGTGGTGATACTTACATCCTCTGATCTTGACTATGATATTACCAAAGGTTACAAACTTGGAGTCAACAGCTACATTCAAAAGCCCCTGGAATTTGAGCAATTCCAGCAAGCGGTAGAGACTATCGGACGTTACTGGCTGACATTGAATAAAAACTCTATGGCTTGAACCCTTACCCCATTTAGCACGAATAATATGTTGACAGTATAAGAACTGTTCCTAACGTTACCTGTATACTTATTGTGTTGTACTATAATCCCTTTCCTCTGTTATCCTGTTTAGCCGGATTGCTATATTATCCTCAGCGGTAACCATCTTCCCTTCCAACCGATCTATATTGCTCATCCCTATTTTACTTGCATTCACGTTTGCGCAGATGTACAATGTTCTTGCCAAGGCGATAGTTGATAATCGCTAATTCAGACTCAAGAAGGAAATCAGGATGGAGACCGAAAAGGGTACATGGACAGTTAAAACAGGGCTCGCCCAGATGCTTAAGGGCGGAGTGATTATGGATGTGGTCACGCCCGATCAGGCCAAAATTGCAGAGGAAGCCGGCGCGTGCGCTGTGATGGCTTTGGAACGAGTTCCCTCTGACATTCGAGCCGATGGAGGTGTCGCCCGTATGTCAGATCCCAGCATGATCGAGGCGATCATCAACGCAGTTAGTATACCGGTAATGGCCAAATGTCGCATTGGACACTTCGCAGAAGCTCAGGTTCTCGAAGCTTTGGGCGTAGATTATATCGACGAATCCGAGGTCCTTACTCCGGCCGACGAAGCTAACCATGTTTGGAAACACGATTTTAAGGTCCCTTTCGTCTGCGGTTGCCGCAACCTGGGTGAAGCTTTGCGGCGAATCGGGGAAGGCGCAGCCATGATGCGTACCAAGGGAGAAGCCGGAACCGGCAACATTGTTGAAGCAGTCCGGCATATGCGCTCGGTTATGAGTAGTATGCGCAAGCTGCAGGGCATGACGCAAGATGAATTGATGGCAGAAGCAAAGAATCTCAATGCCCCGTTTGAGTTGGTTCAGGAAGTACACAAAACTGGTAAGTTACCAGTGGTGAATTTTGCTGCTGGAGGTATAGCCACACCTGCCGACGCTGCACTGATGATGCAGTTAGGTGCTGAAGGCAATTTCGTCGGGTCCGGGATATTCAAATCTTCCCACCCGGAAGTGATGGCCAAAGCGATCGTCCAAGCTACGACTCATTTCAATGATCCTGAAATCATCGTCAAAGTATCGCGAGACCTCGGAAAAGCGATGCCAGGATTGGAAATGAAGGCAATTCCTGAAAACGAACTCCTGGCCACCAGGGGTTGGTAGGATACTCTCGTAGTGCGAGGCTTTAGCCTCGCAGATAGCGACCCTGAAGGGTCGCGATACGGAAAAAACGAAATGGCCAAAATAGGTGTTCTAGCCCTCCAAGGGGCCTTCATCGAACATATCAAGATTCTGCAACAGCTCGGAGCCGAGGCTGTCCCGGTGCGCCTTCCCCAGGAACTCGAGGGCTTGAATGGGCTCATAATTCCCGGAGGTGAAAGTACTACCATCGGAAAACTCATGCACAAATACGAGCTGATCCCGGTGATACAAAAACTCATCTCAGAAGGACTACCTGTTTTTGGGACGTGCGCTGGCATGATTCTATTAGCCAATCAAGTCACTGGACTCAACGGAAATTCGCTCCGAGTTATGGATATCGGAGTAAAGCGCAATGCTTTCGGTCGACAAGTAGATAGCTTCGAGGCTGATCTTGTCATGCCTGTTTTGGGAGATTCCCCATTCCATGCAATTTTCATTCGTGCCCCGTGGATCGAAAATATGGGGAACGATGTTGAGATTTTGGCTCGGCTTCAGGACGGAACCCCCGTAGCCGCACGGGAAGGCAACATTATGGTAGCTGCATTCCATCCGGAACTCACTTCTGATACCCGAATGCACGAATACTTCCTCAGCTTGATCGAAGAAGGGGAGAAATGCAAAAAGTAATAACAGATGACCTCAACGAACTCCTCAGTGTAATGCCGACATTTGTCTCTCGTCCACTATGGAGTGATGATGACCGTGCTGCGCTTCTGGAAGTTGTCCTCGATTTGGGGCGACCAGCCGAAGCTCGGTACGCAGCTAAACAAGTGGTTCTCAATCCTGCTGAAGTGACTCTTAAAGATATCGAGTATGTGGTATCCAAAATAGGGGAATTCGGCGAAGACAACCGCGCCGGAATTGAGAGGACCCTTCATCGTATTTCAGCTATCAGGAATCGCGCCGGGAACATCATTGGGCTCTCATGCCGCGTGGGGCGAGCCGTTTTCGGTAACATAGAGTTAATCCGAGACCTGGTAGAATCAGGGAAAAGCATCATGCTCCTTGGGCGTCCGGGCGTGGGGAAAACCACTATGCTTAGAGAGGTGGCTCGAGTATTAGCTGATGAGCTTGAGAAACGTGTGGTCATAGTCGATACCTCAAACGAAATTGCCGGTGATGGGGATATCTCCCACCCAGCTATTGGCCGTTCCCGCAGAATGCAGGTTGCCCGACCTTCAATGCAGCATGCTGTGATGATCGAGGCAGTAGAGAACCACATGCCCGAAGTTATCATCATTGACGAGATCGGAACGGAGCTTGAGGCTTTGGCAGCTCGTACAATTGCTGAGCGCGGAGTGCAGCTTGTTGGAACTGCGCATGGCAACAAACTGGAAAACCTTATCATGAATCCCACGCTGTCCGATCTAGTGGGCGGTATTCAAACAGTCACGTTAGGCGATGATGAAGCAAGGCGGCGGCGAACTCAGAAATCCATTCTTGAACGCAAAGCTCCTCCTACGTTCGATGTAATCGTGGAAATACAAAGCTGGGATCGCGTAGCTATTCACCCCGATGTTGCCACAGTTGTGGATGCAATACTCCGAGGCCGCGACACTGGCGTTGAAGAACGGTGGTTTGATGAAGATGGCGAAGTACAACGCGAAAGAAAAGTGCCTTCCTCCCCGCTTCCAGCATTTGATACCAGAACACCATCTGTGGAGGAACCTGCGCCCAAAACCATATTCCCCTTTGGCATTGACCGAAGTCGCCTGGACAAAATTGCGCGTAAGATGCATGTTCCTGTAACGCTCGTCGATAGCCTGAATGCAGCCGATCTGCTAATGATAACCAAAAACCATTACCGCAAAAATCCCCAGATACTCGAAGCAGCTGAAGCAAGTAAAATCCCGATTTATGTAATACGCAGCAATTCACCCTTGCAAATAGAGCAAAGTCTGGTCGATTTGTATGATATCCGTGAGCCCGTGGATTCTGAGACTGTGGCCATGAAAGAAGTTGAGGAGGCCATCAATGCTGTTAAGGAAGGGCAGGGGCCTCTGGAACTGAGCCCCCAGAATTCATTCATTCGACGCCTGCAACACCAGCTAGTCGAGAAGTATGATTTGATGTCGGAAAGTACCGGCAAAGGAGCCCAGCGCCGAATCCGGGTTTTTGAAGAACTATCACAGACAGACGAGTTCTAAGCCATGTAGAATTTTTTCCCAATCCAGTGGGCAACTGCTGGAATCTGCCATAGAAATCGCATCAATCCGTAGGAAAAGAGAGCCGTCCCCAATCCAATCCCCAGGCCACCCAGCATATCAATGGGATAATGTACGCCCGCATATACTCGCGAGAAGGAATACACGATGGCTATAACGAACAGAGGAATCGAAGCTTTGCGATTGTACAGCAGCATCCCAAACGCCGCTCCAAAAGTAGACGCAGCAGCATTCGCCGGGAACGAAGGATCGTGAGGCATATAAAAGATTTCGTTTGCAGCATACTCTGCACTTTCTCTAAGCCCAATATCGTCCACCAGAAAAGGACGAGCCCACGGATCGAATTCGAACACCATGTTTGACAAATGTACCACAAGGTTTGCGATACCCAATGATGCCGCAGCGCACATAATACCATACTGGTAATTCTTCCGCTTGATTGGATCACGAGTTCCGAACCATAAGAAGAGCAATATCAGGCTCATACTAACAGGCATGAAGAAGTCACTGGCAAGTAAGCTCATTACATCATCAAAGAATGAGCATTCGCCTACAAATCCGGTAATCCATTCAGAGATGGCATTGTCAGGAGCCTTCATTTATCCCTCTTTCGATTTCTCCACCTGTATGCGAACGCGCGGAAAACCGTGATTCCTTTCAAATCTTCGATCCCTTCCCCAATTACAGACTGCTCGTCTGTTTTAACACCACGGAAATTGGCCAGGGAGGAAATGAGAAAGGTAGTCACCAGAGCAAGGAATGCACCCACCAGAAACAAGCCAAGCTGTTGAGCCCCCTCGACCTCGGGATTGTTCGCATCCGAGTTCATCTTCACGTCTCCCCATGTAAAGAACCAGATATATGTAGCCAGAAGGATAACGCAGCCAAGGATGCAAGTTGGGAGGGGTTTCCTGAGGAACCAGAGGCCCTTGAAATTGCCGGTGGCGGCAGCTATTTGGTAGATACCCAGGCAACCACCAAAGATCAATAACAAATACTGTAATGTCGGATCCATATGTATGGCTTTCAGCAGGCCTTTTCAAAAATGAGTATAGCAAGGCGCCAGAGGCAAGACAAGCAACAACTATGGGTGTTGATCGCAAACTTAGAATAGTTCCCGGTTTCGTGGTAGAATTGGTGAGAATCATTATTGATAATACGGAGGAAGGTATAGATGTCGTCTGTCGATGTAGTGAACCGAATTGACCTTCAAGCATTGGACAACGCTATCAACAACGTCAAGAGAGAGGTTGCCACGAGGTTTGATTTTCGTAACGTCAAGACTGAGATCACTCTGGATAGAAAGGCCAATTCCATTCATATCCGAACCGGTGATGAAATGAAAATAAAATCATTGCAAGAGATGCTCATGGGTCAATGTGTAAAGCTAAAAATAGACCCGAAATGCCTTGAATTCAAAGAGATCGAGGCAACATCGCAGGGAGCAGCAAAAACTAACGTTTCCATAAAAGAAGGTATCCCAAAAGAAACTTGCCAACAAATGGTAAAATTGATAAAAGGTCTCAAACTCAAAGTGCAACCTGCTATTCAGGATAATCAACTCCGGCTCACAGGTAAGAAAATCGATGATCTCCAGAATATTATGAATCGGCTCAAAGAGGAAGACTACGGTATCCCGCTTCAATTTGTCAATATGAAAAGTTAAGTAAGAAGGTATGTATTGTTAGGAAAGATCATAAAAAAGGTTCGCAAATCACTTTCTAAAGGCGAGGTAAAGCAGGTCAAAAAGGATGCGACGCCCCCCTCAAGTGAATCCAGCGACAAATCAACAGCCCAAAAACCATCAAAACCCAGATCACAAGGCACACGCCGGCCTCCCAAACAGGGTAGCTCACAGCGTCAGCAAAGCGGCAAGGGACAATCTTCTGGTGAAAAACCTGCGTCTGTAGCTCCAAGAGAACAGGTCAAATCGGTTCCAAAACCTAGGTGGGACTTGGCACAGTTTGAAGTAACTCCTTCGAAAGGAAAAACTCGATTTCATGATCTTGATCTTCCTGATGAGATCATGCATGGCATCTTCGATCTTGAATTTGAATACTGCACACCCATTCAGGCTGCCATACTGCCCAAGGCGCTCACCGGAGTAGATGCCTCGGGGCGTGCACAGACCGGAACAGGAAAGAGTGCCGCTTTTTTAATCAATATCCTCACCCGCCTGAAACGAAACCCTATTCAAGAAAAACGTCGTCCCGGAACCCCTCGTGCTTTGATTATAGTCCCTACGCGGGAATTAGCCCTGCAAGTTAAAAAAGATGCCAATCTCTTGGGTAAATACACTCGAAGTAGCGTTGTTGCTGTGTTCGGTGGTATGGATTACCAGAAGCAGAAACAAATGCTGGCAGAAAAAATTATCGATATTGTTGTAGCTACTCCTGGCCGGTTACTGGATTTCAAGCGCCAGGGTGATATCCACCTGAGCAAGGTAGAGATCATGGTTATCGATGAAGCCGACCGCATGCTGGATATGGGCTTCATTCCCGATGTAAGACAGATCATTCACAGTATACCACCCAGAGCAAAGCGACAGACCATGCTTTTTGGGGCAACACTCACACCCGAAGTCTCTCGACTTTCTTCCCAATGGACACGCGAACCAGTTCAGGTAGATATCGAGCCGGAGCAAGTAGCTGTCGATACTGTAGAACAGATTGTCTACCTGACTACATCGCGGGGGAGATACGCTCTTCTATATAACACAATTACCCAGAAGAACCTCGAGCGAGTTATCGTTTTCTGTAACCGTCGGGATCAAACACGAAGATTAAGTGATCGGCTCAAGGCTAATGGAATCAGTTGTGCCATGCTTTCCGGTGAGGTTGCACAGAAAAAACGTATCAGAACTCTAGAGGATTTCCGTTCAGGCGTGATCAGGGTGATGGTAGCTACTGATGTCGCCGGACGCGGTGTACATATTGAAGGTATCAGTCATGTGGTCAACTACAACTTACCTTTGGATCCGGAGGATTATGTTCATCGTATCGGGCGCACCGGGCGAGCCGGTGCAACGGGTACATCCATCAGCTTTGCCACCGAGGACGAAGCATTCCAGCTTCCTAAAATTGAGGAATATCTGGGCAACAAATTGAACTGCACCTATCCGGAAGACCAGTTACTAACACCCCCTCCAAAACCTCTGAAGGAGACTCCACAACAACCTGATTCTCGCGCTCCAAAGCCCAGAGGCCGCCGTCCAAATAATCGGAGACGGCCCATGAATCAGCGGAAACAAGCAGGGTAGTCACATTTTTAATGAGTACAGGCTGAAAACTGGAAATGTTATTCCGGCCCCCGAGCCGGAATCCACTGCCCTATTACCCCTCTGGATTCTCGCTTTTGCGGGAATGACATGTTTGGACATCTTCATCTAATGCAGAATCATGGATGTTCAATTGTTACTGAAATCAGTAGTGAGGTTGTCCGAACGTACCGGTAACGTTTATAATGGTATTAGAGTGTGAGAGGGAGGCCATTTATTATGCTTGAAGAATATGCCCATATCCCACTTAACGAAGAAATAGAATATTCGACTGGATGCATTTGGAAATCAGAAGAGACTACAATGCCTTATGAAGGCGAGGAAGTACTTTATTTCGTGGGTAATACCAGTGCCATGGGTGGTTGCTGTGCCGGATACTATCCGCCACACAAGTACATCATGGTAGTAGGCTATTTAAGAAGCTGGCAATGCAAATTGAATGACCAGGGCTTGCCAGTATCGGAAATAGAACCCATTCGAGACGAGAAGATCCGAAATAGAATCACACAAACTCTACGAGAGCAATATAAGATAAACGAAGTCGTTGTTTGGTAGAAGCTAAGGACGTGGCAAATGAAATTGACTGAAAACGTGTTCTCATATCCTGAGACAGGGATGATGGATTGCAATACGTATGTGATCAAGGATGATGTTACCGTAATCATCGATCCGGGGCTGGATCGGTACCTGCCGGGACTTATTCAGACAATGGCGGAAGACGGTATAAGCGCAAGTGACATCGACTTCATTGTGAATACTCATCTTCATCTGGATCACTACTGGGCATGTGACGAACTCAAGAAAATATCCGGCGCAAAAATCCTGATGCATTCCCTGCAAAAGGAATCCTATGAGATCACAGTCGAGGGAGTATCCCGTGTTTTTGGAATGGACCCGATCCACATCAAAGAAGATGAGATGCTGGATGAAACACTGAAAACAGGCAAACTTGAGTTTGAGATGATAAACGCCCCCGGACATTCACCTGATAGCATGTGCTTCTACTGCAAAGATCAGGGTGTGATGATTTGCGGAGATGTGGTCTTCGCCGGGAATACTGGCAGGGTAGATTTTCCAGGTGGCAGTGGAGCTCAACTCAAAGAGAGTATCGAAGGCCTTTCGAAACTGGATATAGAGTACTTGCTTCCAGGGCATATGGGAATCGTATCGGGTACGGATAGTGTCCGCAATAACTTTGAGTTTGTTCGAAAGAATGTATTTCCTTATCTCTAAGAAAAAAACCAGTTATTCCTTGAAATTCTTTCACCAATAAACCTCTCGTCGATAAAGCGAGAGGTTTTTTCCTTCATCGTTCATCGTTAACTTGATAGTCCATTTGAAAAGGTTTATAATCCGACACAAAACAAGGAACCCTAAGAATTGGAGATGAAGCAATGAAAATCTCAAGCAAACTCGGGATATTACTACTGGCATTTCTACTATTACTCCGGCAATTAAATAGTATCAGTTGGTAGCATAGGCAATCTTGGGA
>CAZWIP010000090.1:0-11826 GCA_964634125.1 uncultured Dehalococcoidia bacterium | reverse complement strand
AACATCCACTGATACCATGAACTCGAAAAAAAGTTCTTCAGGCAATTCCCGACCCGCATTTTTAGATCATCAACATCGATTCTATCCTGCTGTCCATAGTACACTTCTAGAAACGTCTTACTCCCAAGGGCCCGGTCTACCAAATGGTAGCTGTACTTCATTATCTCATTTGTGTCCTGAGGTATTATATTTCTCCTGAGCATATGCAACTGCGTAGCGATCACATCATGCACTATGTTCCCAATTTCAAGATGTGTGCTGGTAAGTGATTTCAACAAATCGATTCTCTGAGGAGCGACTCCCTTATCAAATTTCTTGGCATAGTAGTCATACCAGTACTGTCGCTTACAACCTTCGAACTTATCGTAGCGACTGACCGACCAGCCAAGAATTGGTGTGAAGGGATATTTCTTTCTCATTGCAGGGTTTTGTGGATCACGTACTGGGGACAAGATCCAGGATTTCAAGTTGAAGTGATTCCTTACCACGCCATCTGTTCAGTTTCACATTATAGACTATATCGATAAGCGGAGCTTTGTCACCGTTTAAATGAACTAGACCAAAACCGATGGCATCCCAGACAACTCCCCGGTCACCCAGCCTGAGTTTGAGGTGTTCACCATCCGATCCAACCTTTCGCGAATCAATTACTCTCACCTCTTTACTCAGAAAGATTGGTGCAGCATTTGCTTGACCGCACGGTTCAAGCATCTTGATCATCCTGTATGTCTCATCTCCAATTGAGGCAAGCGAGACCTCGGCATCAATATTGATCGTTGGTTGAAGATCCATACCTGATAATTCACGACCTGCTATCTCCATCAGTTTAGTACACAATGCATCTACATTGGCATTCGGAGCCATGAAACCAGCTGCACGCGCATGTCCGCCATATTGCGTCAGAAGATCATCACACTGTGTCAAGGCCTGAACTAGATTGAACTCAGGTATACTTCTGGCACTACCATTGCTCTCTTCTTCTCCCACATCAAGTATCATTGCCGGTCGATAGTATTTGTCGGTCAACTTCCCAGCCACCACCCCATTTACTCCAGCATGAAACTCTTTATCAGCCACAAACAACAGTGGTGTATCCGGATTGTTGGGTGATAGTTTTTCCTCTGCCAGTGCAAGAAACTGACTGGTCAATCTCTGCCGCTCGCCGTTTCTCTCTTCCAGACGATCAGCTAACTGGCGAGCTTCCTCCATCGAGTTAGACATTAGAAGATCGTAACTGATCGACGCATGGTCCAATCTTCCTGCTGCATTCAATCGAGGAGCCAGCACGAACGATATGGTATCCGCATCAATATATCCACGATCCCGTCCCGAACAATCCAGCATAGCCATTATTCCCGGACGATCCGTTTCATTTAATATCTGCAGTCCGCGGTTTACCAGGTATCGGTTCTCCTCAACTAGTGGTACAAGATCTGCAACTGTGCCTAGAGCTACAAGATCGAGATACTTGGCAGTTTCCCCCCCTTTGCCAATTTCATTAAACAGAGCTTGAAGTACTTTGTAGGAAACTCCCACTCCAGCCAGTTCGCGGTAGGGATATGAAGAATCACTCAGTTTGGGGTCAACTACTGCCAATGCATCCGGAACGTTACCGACAACTTCGTGGTGATCCGTGATAATAAGGTCAAGCCCCAACTCTCGTGCATATACGGCCTCTTTATTACCTGTGACACCACAGTCAACGGTTATGACCAGGCTTATGCCTTGATCACGCAGTTTGAGAAGCGCCGGTTTGTTGAGGCCATGCCCTTCTTCAACCCTGTGAGGAATATATGGTACAACCTTGCCCCCAATCTGTCCCAACCCCTGAACCAACACAGCTGTTGCCGTTACTCCATCGGCATCGAAATCCCCATAGACAGCGATTTTTTCGCTATCTGAAATGGCCCTCTTGATTCGGGCCACTGCTTTGCCTATATCCGGCAATAAATTTGGATCATTCTCCAGCCTACTATCTGCAACCAGGAACATCTCAGCCTTCGATGGCTCGTTAATTCCACGGTTGAAGAGTAGCTGAGCCAATAGAGGTGGAATATCAGAAGGATATTGAGACAGATGTTCCTTTGGGGCAGGGGGGAACATCTTCCATTTCATCTGACTCACCGAAGTTACTCTACCTTATTCCTGCTGTTTCCGTCAACAAAAAAGGGGAGCTGATTCATGAGCCCCCCCTTTTTGTTTGATAATTTTAAGTTATTCTAAACCTCTCTAAACTCACCTTCAACGGTGCTATCGTCGGTTTCTGAAGGGTCGACCGGTGCTTCTTCACCCGGTGGTGGACCTGCCTGCTCATATACAGCAGCTCCTAGTTTTTGCATCGACTCAGAAAGCTGCTGGGTTACATTATTGATCGCTTCAATATCTGTACCATTTAGTGCATTACGCACTTCGGTTACCTTGCCTTCAATCTCACTCTTCAAATCATCAGTTACCTTGTCGGCATTTTCACGCAGCATTTTCTCCGCCTGATAAGCCATGTTATCGGCCATGTTACGTGTTTCTACTTCTTCCTTGCGCTTCTGATCATCTGCAGCATGTTGCTCCGCTTCCTTCTGCATCTTCTCGATCTCTTCCTGCGAAAGCCCGCTCGATGCCGTAATTGTTATTTTCTGCTCTTTGCCTGTACCCTTATCATGTGCTTTCACGCTCAAAATTCCATTTGCATCAATATCGAAACTCACCTCGATTTGAGGCACTCCACGAGGTGCGGGGAGAATACCATCCAACATGAACCGTCCCAAGGTTCGATTATCAGCAGCCATCGGACGTTCACCCTGAAGCACATGGATTTCCACACTGGGCTGGTTATCAGCGGCGGTCGAGAAAATCTGGCTCTTGCTTGTTGGGATGGTGGTATTGCGATCGATCAACGGAGTTGAAACAGCACCAAGTGTTTCTATCCCAAGCGTCAGCGGTGTAACGTCTAGCAGTAGTACATCGCTAACATCACCCTGGAGCACTCCGGCCTGGATAGTTGCACCGATAGCTACAACTTCATCCGGATTAACACCCTTGTGCGGTTCCTTGCCAAAGAACTCTTTTACTTTCTGTTGAACAAGGGGCATTCGGGTCTGTCCACCAACAAGTATGACTTCATTGACCTGACCTTGCTGCAAGCCAGCATCCTGTAAAGCTTGACGACAAGGCACTATAGTTTTATCTATCAAATCCCCCACCAATTGTTCTAATTTTGACCTGGTCATATTTATGTTAAGGTGCTTGGGACCGGATGCATCGGCGGTAATGAATGGTAGATTTACCTCCGTCTGGGGCATGGTTGAAAGCTCGGCCTTGGCTTTTTCGGCCCCTTCTTTGAGCCGCTGCAGCGCCATTTTGTCTTGTTTTAAATCAATACCCTGATCTTTCTTGAACTCATCACACAGCCATTCGATGACACGTTGATCTATATCATCACCACCCAAGTGAGTATCGCCGTTGGTCGACTTTACATGGAAGGTGCCATCCCCGATTTCCAGAATTGAAATATCAAAAGTTCCCCCACCCAAGTCATACACTGCGATGGTCTCATCTCCCTTTTTGTCCAGCCCATAGGCCATGGCAGCTGCTGTTGGTTCGTTGATAATACGCAGCACTTCTAAACCGGCAATGGTACCAGCGTCTTTGGTCGCCTGCCGTTGGCTATCGTTGAAATAGGCTGGCACCGTTATGACCGCCTGGGTCACGCTTTCGCCAAGGTAAGATTCAGCATCAGCTTTAAGCTTCTGCAAGATCATCGCTGATACTTCGGGAGAACTGTAGCCATCGTCTCCCATTTGCACCCCAGCATCACCATTAGGTCTTTCAATTATCTTGTAAGGCAGAATACTTTTATCATAATCAACCGATGATTCCTTGAATTTGCGTCCCATCAGTCGTTTGATGCTGAAAATGGTGTTTTCCGGATTGGTGACTCCCTGCCTCTTGGCTACCTGCCCGGCTAGTCTCTCCCCATTTTTGTTCACCGCCACCACGGATGGCGTAGTGCGAGTACCTTCAGCATTTGCAATTACTGTCGGGTCGCCACCTTCCATTACCGCCACACAGCTGTTGGTTGTTCCCAGATCAATACCAATTACCTTACCCATTACTTATCCTCCTTGCTAGTATCAGTATTTCCTTTGCCGACTTTGACCATCGTTGGTCTCAACAATCGATCATGTAGCATATACCCCTTCTGCAATTCCTCAATAACCTTCCCCTCTTCACCCTCTTCGTAAAGCACCGCTTGATGAAAGTTCGGATCGAAATCCTGCCCATCAGCTTCAATTCTGGAAAGGCCCTGGTTTTCCAATTCTGCCATCATTTTGCGATAGATAAGCTCAATCCCTTCCACCCATCCGGAATCGACCGCTTCGGAAGAAGTATCCAGAGCTCGTTCAAAATCATCGATTACCGGTAAAAGACCGCACATCAAAACACTATTTGCAAATTTGGAGAATTCTGCTCTATCCTGTTCGATCCGTTTTTTGAAATTGGCAAAATCGGCTTGTGCGCGCTGCCAGTTTGCTAGATACTGTTCTGCCTGTTCTTTATCGGTCAGGACTGGTTGTTCTTCTTCACATTGATTTTCTTCAGCAATCTGTTCTTCTTCCTGCTCAACTTTTTTCTCTTTTTCGCTCACCAAAGCCTCCATGCCAACTTGTGCTATTCATACATTTCGTAAAGCAGTTCGCTCATTATCTCTGAAAGGAACCGAACAGCAGGAAGAGTTCTTCCATATGCCATCCGGGTAGGTCCCACAATACCTACAACACCACTTCCCTGCTCCGGTTGTCCATAACGGCTTAATACTATCGAGAAATCATGCAGTGTTGATTCCGGGTTCTCACTCCCTATAATGATTCGTAGCTTTTCATCATCCGGGGCTTGTGTCAGAATGGAACTCAGCAGAGCTCTCTCTTCAAGTAGTTCCATAAGCACTTTTGCCCGTTCACTTTTTACGAATTCCGGCTGATTCATAATTTGAGAAAGTCCGTCATAATGAGGATCTTCAATAATGCGCTCTCCTGCTAAATCCAGTATCTCCAAAATCGTCTTAACTAATTGTTTCTCAATTGAAGATAATTCTTTCTCGCTATTTCTTATTTCGGTAGCAGTCATTCCTTCATAATAACTCGTTAGCTTTGCAGAAACGCTATTTAACTCCTCTTGTGTTAATGATTCTTCAAGTTGGACGGTCTGCTGCTTGAATCCAGCATCATGAAATACCACCGTCATAAGCACCATGAATTCTCTTAGACTGAGAAGATTGATCATCTTCACCTTTGGCGCTGTCACCTGTGGCGAGGTAACAATGGCAACATTATGCAACATCCGTGATAGAATTGTCGCTGAGAGATGCACCAAATCATCAATCCCCTGATTTATCTGGTAGAATTGATGACGAATCTGTCGTTGCTCGTCTCTGGTAAGCTCTTTGTTTTCAAGTAGAGTCTCTACGTAATAGCGATAACCCTTAGCCGATGGGATACGGCCTGCCGATGTATGCGGCTGCATGATATATCCATCCCTCTCGAGTTGCACTAACTCATTACGCACCGTGGCAGAACTGACTTTCGCCCCAAAATTACGTGAAATACTCCCTGAAGACACAGGTATAGCTGTGGCAGTATACTCCTGAATGAGATTGTGGAGTATGTTACTCCTTCGTTCAGTTAACATCTTTACCTTTTTAGCACTCTCCTCATTAGAGTGCTAATTTGTATCTAAAGGATAGCATTTCTAAGCTGTTTTGTCAATAGTTCATTGTCAACCATTACCTGTGCACAAGTTGACATTCAACCTCTATCCCACTATAGTTTTACAGGATGAAAGAAACGATTCTAGAAAATTTACGTCAAGGTGGACACGTATCGGGCGAAGACTTAGGAAGAACCATCGGTATTTCTCGAACAGCTATCTGGAAATATATCAAAGAACTCCGCCACGAAGGCTACCAAATTGAATCCTCCCCTAACAAAGGTTACCTGCTGGTAAGCGCACCAGACAGTCCATTCCCCGAAGAGGTAAAGGCAGGACTCGACACACGAGTATTGGGGAAGAGAGTAGTATTTCATAAAGAAATCAACTCAACACAGGACGAAGCGAAGTCCTTGGCAGCACAAGGAGCGGATGAAGGAACTGTTATCGTTGCCGAAACTCAAGGCGGAGGACGGGGCAGAATCGGAAGAGCATGGTCATCACCCTCTGGCGGAATTTATTTTTCAACTATTTTACGCCCGAACATCAGGCCTATCGAGGCTCTCAGACTGCCGCTTATCGCCGGTATTGCAGTAGCCCGAGCGATAGAAGCATTAACAGAACTCACACCAAAATTGAAGTGGCCCAATGATATCATCATCAATGACCGAAAAGCGGGTGGAATTCTTACCGAGATGAGCGCTGAAGTGGACCGTCTTGATTGGGTCATTATTGGCATCGGTTTGAACGTAAATACACCACCAGGGGCATTCCCTTCTGACATCGAGGATATCTCCATTTCTTTAATGGAAGCAGAAGGAGAATACGTCCCGAGAGTAAAGCTACTTCAGCACATCCTGCAGGAACTGGAATCGCTTTTAGATGATTTTCACCAGTCTGGTTTTGAACCTCTCCGTGCACAATGGAAATCGCTCAGCAATACAATTGGGGAGACGGTTAAGGTGATATCCGGATCAGAAGAAATAATCGGCCACGCTGTTGATATCGATTCTGACGGAGCACTTATACTTCAAAAAAATGACGGCACCAAAGAAAGAATCATCGCCGGAGATGTCTACTTAAGAAAGGCATCGAATGGATAATCTGCAAGCACAATTGGGTTTTGATAGGGAGCATATCTGGCACCCCTACACTTCCATGATCGATCCTCTTCCCACTTATCCAGTGGTCTCAGCCAGCGGCGTTCGTTTGAAGCTCGACGGTGGCCGTGAGCTTATAGATGGCATGTCATCATGGTGGGCCGCTATCCACGGATACAATCACCCAGTCTTGAACGAGGCAGCAATAAACCAAATCGAACAGATGTCACATGTGATGTTTGGTGGAATAACTCATCGACCAGCAATTGATCTGGCCGAAATATTGGTTAGTCTCACCCCGGAACCAATGCAAAAGGTATTCTTTTCCGATTCCGGCTCGGTATCTGTTGAAGTGGCTATAAAAATGGCTATTCAGTATTGGTACACCATAGGAAAACCGGAAAAGCATCGCCTTCTCACCATACGTTCAGGTTATCATGGTGATACATTTGGCGCCATGGCTGTCTGCGATCCAGTGAACGGTATGCATCATATGTTTAGCGAAATTTTACCACAGCATTATTTCGCAGACGCTCCCCAATGCGGATTCGATGATCCATGGGATGATATCTATATTGCTAACTTCCGCAATCTTATCGAAGCGCATCATCACCAACTCGCCGCGGTGATCATGGAACCCATCGTCCAGGGGGCTGGTGGTATGCGATTCTATTCTCCCGAATACCTGCGCCAGGTACGAGCCTTATGTGACCAATACGATGTTCTTCTTATACTGGATGAGATCGCTACCGGATTTGGGCGCACTGGAACAATGTTTGCTTGTGAGCATGCTGAAATCGCGCCGGATATCATGTGCGTAGGTAAAGCCCTCACGGGAGGATACCTTTCCTTGGCCGCAACCCTCACCTCTCAGAAAATCAGCGACGGGATTTCAGAAAATGGTAATGGAGCACTTATGCACGGTCCGACATTCATGGGAAACCCTCTAGCATGCTCGATAGCCGCTGCCAGCATTAAATTGCTACTATCTAACCCATGGAAAGAGCGTGTAAATACTATTGAGCAACATTTAAAGCAAGAACTTAAACCATGTTCAGCTTTCCCACACGTTGCCGACGTTCGTATCCTCGGAGGTATCGGCGTGGTAGAAATGAAAGAGTCGGTGAACATGGCCACGATTCAAAAACGATTTGTGGACAAAGGTGTATGGATCAGGCCCTTCGGGAAACTGATTTACACCATGCCACCATATATCATCGAGGAACAGGATTTGGCTCGAATAACGAAAGCAATAGTCGAAATCATTCAAGAAGACAACAAAGAATAGAAAGAGGTGCAGGATACTCCCTGCCGGGGGTTTCTGGGGGTGTCCCCCAGGTATTCCCTCCCCCAAGACTGGGGGATCGAGGGGGTTGATTGCATATTGATCATGAACAAATTCACATTCATAGAAAAAGAACTCGAAGAGCGCAGTTCACGGAATCACCTGCGTTCCCTTCAAACAGTCGTACCTATTTCCGGAGTAGAGGCAACAGTCAACGGTCGGCCCATGATCAACTTCTCTTCCAACGACTACCTGGGCCTCTCCAGTCATAGCCTGCTAAAGCAACGAGCTACCGAATTCATGGAACAATATGGGGTCGGGTCCACCGCATCCCGACTGATCTGCGGTACCTATGACTGCTTCGATAGAGTAGAACAAAAACTGGCTGAATTGAAGGGATCTGAATCCGCCCTTCTTCTGAGTTCGGGGTTTCAGGCCAACGTTTCCATTCTGCCCGCGCTAACGGATCGACACTCACTGATTCTTTCAGACCGCTTAAATCACCGCAGCCTGGTTGAAGGTTCACTACTCTCCCGCTGCCGCGTTGTCCGTTTTCGCCATAATGATCTGGATCATTTGAGACAGCTATTGAATGAAAATCGAGACAAAGCTCATTCCCGTATTCTGATCATCACTGAGTCGGTTTTCAGCGTCGATGGCGACCAAAGCGATATTGACGCATTAGTGGAAATTGCCGGCGAATTTGAGTCGCTACTGATCATTGATGAAGCTCACGCCACTGGAGTTATGGGAGATCGCGGAATGGGACTCACCTGCAATAAGAAAGTGGATCTGACTATCGGCACTTTCGGCAAAGCCCTGGGTTCTTTCGGTTCCTACGTCACCTGTTCGGAGCAGATGCGGACTTATTTTATCAACTGCTGCGCCGGTTTCATCTATACTACTGCGCTTCCTCCTTCGGTGGTCGGCGCTATCGATGCAGCCCTCGACCTGATTCCGACAATGGAAAACGAACGCCTCGATTTGCAGCATAAGTCACAAACAGTACGCACATTTTTGAATGAACTCGGCTGGAGCACCGGGGAATCAACCACCCAGATCATTCCGGTAATTATAGGTGATGAAACTCAAACACTGGTTCTCTCCAAATGGCTGGAGGAGCAGGGAATACTGGCAGTAGCCATCCGGCCACCCACCGTAGAAAAGGGTCAATCGAGAATCCGATTGGCTATTTCAACACTACATACAGACGATCATATCGAGCAATTGATCAATGCCTTTCGAAAGTGGCAAGACAAATGATTGAGAATCAGATACCCAGGCAGCTTTTTGTTACCGGTACAGATACAGGAATAGGTAAGACTGTCATATCAGCCATTTTAATGGCAGGACTCAAAGGAAAATACTGGAAACCAATCCAGAGCGGGCTGGAGGAGACGACGGATACGCAATGGATTAAGGAAGTAACCACATTGCCAGAAAACCATTTCTTTCCGGAAACCTATCGACTCAAACAGCCGCTTTCTCCTCACGCTTCCGCAGCAGCTGAAGGAATACATATCGATCTGGAGGCATTCCAGCTTCCCAATACCGAAGAGCATCTTATAGTGGAAGGCGCAGGCGGGATTATGGTTCCGCTTAACGAGACTCACCTTATGCTTGATTTGATGAAAAAGCTGGACATTCCTGTATTGTTGGTGGCACGAAGTGAACTTGGAACGATTAACCATACTCTGCTCTCACTGGAACAGATGAGAAGGCATGGCGTTGAAGTGTTCGGTGTAATCATGAACGGACCCAGGAATCCGAATAACAGAGAAGCTATCGAGCACTTTGGCAACGTATCGGTCCGAGCGGAAATCGAACCACTATCCGAGATCAATCGAAATATTTTGCACCATACCTTTAGGCAATGCTTTTCATAAGGAAAATCAAATGGACCGAAAATCTCTTTTGGCACTTGCAGAAGACATCGTAAACGGATATACACCGGATATCGATGAATACAAAGCTCTAGCTGCCATTGAAGAGCACAACGTTTTCTCACTCTTTGCAGGTGCGGACATGATTCGGGATTTCCACTTCGGGCGGGAAATACATCTTTGCTGCATCTGTAACGGTAAATCGGGCAAGTGCAGTGAAGATTGCAGTTTTTGTTCCCAATCTGCTTTTGCCCGAACCGATGCACCTGTTTATCCTCTCATGAAAAAACACGAACTTCAGGAAGGTGGTCTTTGGGCCTCTGAAACACCTATCAATCGATACTCAATTGTTACCAGCGGGAAACGGCTCCCTAAAAAAGAGGTGGTAGCTATCGCTGAGGCACTAACTGAATTGGATGGCAACAGAATCAGCACTTGTGCTTCGCTTGGCATCCTCGACTCTGATGACTTCATGACATTAAAAAATGCAGGCGTGAGCAGATATCATCACAATCTGGAAACGGCACAAAGTTACTTTAACCACATGTGCACCACACACACTTATCAGGAACGGATCAATACCATACTGGCAGCAAAGGGAGCCGGTCTCTCCGTATGCTCTGGGGGCGTGTTCGGCATCGGGGAAAGTGATGAACAGGTGCTTGAACTAGCCTTGACTCTCAAGGACCTGGATGTCGATGCAGTTCCACTTAATTTCCTGGTTCCCATAGAAGGTACACAAGCAGAAAACCGAGATGAATTAACGCCATTGAGATGCCTTAAGATAATCTCTCTTTTTCGATATGTCCTCCCTAAAAAGGATATCTTCGTCTGTGGAGGCAGAGAGCACAACCTAAAAGAACTCCTTTCGACTATCTTCTATGCAGGTGCCAGCGGCATTATGACAGGTGACTACCTGACCACTTCGGGGCGAACGTTAGAGAAAGACTTAGCGATGATTGAACAACTCGGATTCGCCACTAGAGCACAAAAATCGTCTGACACACCTGCCTAGCTATATTATTTGTGCTATAATTCATGATGAGATTCACGGAGGATATTGAACAATATGGATATTACCTGGCTAGGTCATTCCTGTTTTAAGTTAAAGAGCAAGAACGGTACCGTTATCACCGACCCCTTTGACAGTAGCTCAGGCTATCAACTGGGCAAAGTCACTGCTAACATCGTCACCGTTAGCCACGATCATCCGAATCATTGTTGCATTGATGGAATCGGTGGCGCCCCTAAAATAATTAGCGGGCCTGGGGAATACGAAGTCGCCGGCATTTTCGTCTACGGTGTCAGGACCTTTCATGATACTGAAAAAGGACAGCAAAACGGAAAGAATACCTGCTATTTAATAGAGATTGATGATATCAAAGTATGTCATCTGGGAGACTTGGGACATGTTCCAACAGCAGCACAGGTCGATGAGATAAGTGATGCTGATGTTTTAATGATTCCTGTAGGAGGCGCCACTACTATTGACGCAGTAACCGCCGTGGAAATCGTTAATCTTTTAAGTCCCAAGTTCGTTATACCAATGCATTACAAGACTGACGCATACAAAGCTGAATTAGATTCGTTAGATAAGTTTTTAAAAGAAATCGGAGCTAAGGACGTATCTCCTGTTCCCAAACTATCCGTTAGCAAAGCTATGCTACCACTCGAAATGGACATTGTTGTAATGGACTATAAAAGCTAGAGACCCTCGCATAAACACTCTAATCTCTCATGCATGTCTTGCGCACTCGTTCCTACATCAACTTCGATAGCTTCAACCATGATACCTTTTGTGCGGTAGTAATTTAAAATTGGTAGAGTTCGTTGATTGAAAACCTCAATCTTCTTTTCG
>CAZWIP010000089.1:0-11954 GCA_964634125.1 uncultured Dehalococcoidia bacterium | reverse complement strand
ATATAATCCCGATAGCAAGTCTAGTTCAAAGGATGAGTATTGGATCACGACGTTGCTCAAGAAGAATTGTCTCTGGTACGCCGAGCCAAGGCAGGTGATAAAGAAGCTTTCGGACAGCTGATGCAAAATCATGCGGCACGGGTTTACCGGATCGCATATGCTATTGTGCAGAACCAGGCGGAAGCTGAAGATGCGGTACAGGAAGCATTTATCACCGCTTTCAAATCTATAAAGAAGCTCGAGAAGGAAGAATCTTTTGCTTCCTGGTTGAGCCGTATCGTTACCACCAGGGTGTATGATCTTATTCGCAAAAAACAGCGGGGGCAGAAAACTATTGAAAAAGAAACCACAGCCCTCAAGGTGGAAATTGCCCGATCTTCTGGCAACCCGGCAAATGGGATAGCCGACTTGAGCCTCGATTTACAGCAAGCCATAACAAAACTGCCGGAATTGCACAGGTTGGCAATAATGATGCGCTATTCAGAGGATGCTTCTACTGATGAAATCGCCAGTATTCTGAACCGTCCTGCCGGAACCATCAGAAGAGTTCTGAGCGAATCATACCAAATGTTACGTCTTCATTTAGAGGGAGATGATAACCATGAAGTGTAGTAGTGTAAGGGGAAAACTCTTTGATTATATAGACGGCGCGCTCAAGGGCGGTGATCTTCGCGAATTTGAAGATCATCTTAAGAGCTGTCCAAAATGTCGTCAAGAACTCGAGAAAGTTCAGCTGTTGGATGCACGCCTGCAGCAGGAGATTCCTGCATATGTGGAAAGCATCGAACCAGCTCCGGCATTTCTTAATCGACTGAAATCGCTGAATCTTGAACCGGAAACATCACCTGGCCCAATATCCAATATACTCGATTCCTTCTTATCCATATTCCAGGAGCATCGTATGGCATTTGGAACCGGGTTGGCAGTACTCATTATGGTCGCTATCGGGCTGTCCATCCCTACCATGACTCAGGATGAAGAGAGAGATTCGGCTCCGATGATTGCGGAAGCAACACCGCCAGATTCACGTGAATACTCAGCGACACAAGCTCCAACTGAAGAATCGATCGTTATGGACAAATCGAGCGATGATAAGAACCAGACTACCGATGTTGCTGCGTCAGCTCCAGCCCCAACAACTGCACCTGCAGAGGAACCAGCATATATGGTTACACCAGTGCCGGAACCGGCACCCCCACCAGTACCAGCCCCAACTCCAACTATTGACTCATCGATAATAGCCGATGTCGGCGAAGCTCTCGCCGGTGGGGGAGCAGCTGCCGCCGAAGATGAGGACTATTACGAAGGATCAGCGAGTGTCTCTTTAGGTACGGATCACGAACCAATGGAAGAACCCATGGAGCATCCGGCAACAATAATTGCTATCAATGATAACGATGTAATGGCAATCATCGAGGGTACATTTCTCATGGAAGTGCTTTATGATGTCACCGAAGAAGATTACACATGTGACGGCCCCACCGTTGCTATCACGCTAAATGAAGTTGATCTGCCGGGGAACCTGATATATGTTTGTGTCGACCTTGAAAATGAAGAGGTGGTCGAAATAAAGATCTGGGGCGAATAGGAACTAGGCCGGGTTCCTACCCAGTTCAACCTCTCCGACGACCTTACTTGCCTCGTTTCCTATCGACTCGAAAACTCCTTCACTCGTGACTACTTGTATTCTCATCTCACGCTCAGGGCGCTTCATGCTGCCTTCTTCATTCTTGATCCTGACGACAACTTCATCGCCTATTTTTTCAGCGATGTAAGTGGTTAGAAGGAACTCTCCTTGCTGGTAGCCATAGCCGTCCCCTGAATCTTCATATAACACACTGCCTGCTTTACCGTTCTCACCCAAGCAAACGAGGAGTGTTAGCGGGTCTAGCCATTCTTCGGTGGTGTTTTGAATTACCTTGCCGAGTGGAATGATTGAACCACCCCGCATGAAAAGATTTGGCTGATAGGGATCGTTGACGCTGTCTTCACCCACTAGTGAAATACTCCGCCAGATACCATTGGGAAATTTCGGATCTTTGGCCCATTTGGGCACAACCAGTAAGTCTGCTCCCAGCATGAAGACCTGATCTTCCGACCGTAATCTGAGATTTGCCGGGTCCGCGAAGAACACCGGCCGCATTACCGGTATGCCAGTCTGCGCAGCTTCGTAGAATAGAGTATAGATGTACGGAAGAAGGCGATAGCGCCGTTCAATAGCAGTCCTGGAGACTATTTCCACTTCTTGGCCCAATGCCCAGGGTTCCTGGTCACTTTCTCCGGCAGTGTGAGTGCGTGAGAACGGAAAAAAAGACCCGATGGCTATCCAGTGGGCAAACAGCTCAGGACTTGCGTCGCCCCAGAACCCACCGATATCTGGTCCGCTGAAAGGCTGCCCGGATAGTCCTATATTGAGTGACATTGGTATCGACATTTTTAGATGTTCCCAACTGGATTCATTATCCCCGGTCCAGGTGGCCGCATAGCGATGTCCACCCAGAAAATTGGAACGGGTGAGCACGAAGGGACGTTTTCCCGGATTAGCCTTCATCATGCCTTCCTGGGTTGCCCTGGCAACCAGCATTCCGTAGACATTGTGATATTGCGAATGAGGACCGGCAGGGAGTCCATTACCGCCCAGGTGTCTGTTGTCCCTCGGCATGGTATGATATTTTACGATGTACTGTTCGTTCATATAGATCAACACACCATCTATATCCCATGAGAAAAAATCTTTTACGAGTCCAGCCCACCAATGAATGACTTCGGGACGGGTATAATCGGGGAAGGTGCATGAACCGGGCCAGACGTCACCGTGATACTCCTCACCACTGGCGGTTTTCACCCAGAAGTCTTTCTCAGTTCCCTGTTGGTACACCCAATAATCGGGATCGACTTTCACGCCGGGATCACTTGTCCAGACCGCTTTGAAGTCCTTTTCGTGGAGATACTTATTGGTCGCTTTGGGATCAGGGAAGCGTTCGGGATCCGAGGTGAAGACCCGGTACCCATCCATAAAATCGATATCCACCCAGATGACATCGCATGGGATTTTCCGCTTTCGGAACTCATCGGCGATTTCCCTCACGCGGGAATCCGAAGAATATGAAAAACGACACTGCTGAAAACCGAGCGCCCATTTCGGAGGCAAAGACATCGTACCGGTCAATTGAGCCAATCCTTTCATCACATCTTGAGGCGATTCCCGATCGATGATAATCACGCGAAAGGGAGGGCCCTCGGCGGTGAAACGTATCCCATCGCTCAAATCAAGGTCCGCTTGCCAGGTGGTATCGAATATCACGCCAAAGGCAGTACCGTCCTCTCGTACCGCCAAAACCCAGGGGTGGGATTGATAGAGGTTTTTACCTTCATTGATCTCATAGCGAAAGTTGCCGAAATTCCAGAGAGTTATGCTCTTACCATTTCGAAGCAGTGGTCCAGTCACTTCGCCGGTACCATAAAGACTGGTGTTGTTATCGATGGGAATGGAAACAGCGTTACGAGAACCCTGTGCATAGAACTGCGGAACAACGCTCGCGGAAGCCGGATCGTCACATTCTGCCGGCTCGCTAATGACTGCTAACGATGGTGTCATCTGGCTTTTGTTAAAACCTGGTGGATAGAAGATGAAAAAGTTGGTTTGCGATTCCATTTTTCAGATGTCCTCCCTGTTCCTTGTGAATCAATGGTTAGTTCCAGAGCTAAATCAAGGTTCTGTCAAGATGGGATACCAATTAGGGTCGTTCCTCACCAAGGTTTGCTGCTCCGCGCTGGCTTCAATAATGTCGAAGACGTTCAGTATGTAGCGTTTCGTGGGACTGTAACTGTAGGTTCTCTCACCTTCCTCCAAGGAATCTCTCCACGATTGCGCTGCATCGTAGATAGCCTCCGAGTTTAAGCCCTCAGGACCAGTGGTTTCCACCGTCTTCGCTACGATATCGAACATCATCAGGTAGGGACCGATCCCGGCATACCCGGAGCCCCTGCTCATGATTTCCTCCTCTTCTCCCGGATGGTACTCGGCCAGCAGGCTCTTCTGGAAATCGATGTCCTCCCCCGTTTCATTCCACCAGAGGCCAGCGTAGATGAAGAGCATCCCGTCTATTGCCGGCCAGGCTCCCGCATCACCAACCTGTTTAAGGAATGCAGTATGTGGGCTTGCACCAACGAGTTTGGCGCTACTACCAGCATTTCGAATATCCTCAGCAAATCCGTGCACCAGGAGAGGTGGGAAAACATAATCACATTGTCTAAGGGATTCAGCTTCGTTGGACCAATTAAACGTGAAGTTAGTCAGATATCCGCCAACGAACTCGAACTGATCGGGATGAGCCTCGGCATAATCCTTCATTGCCTGCACAAAACCGTTGGCATACGGTTCCGCCCATGCAGCGGCACCAATCTTGGCCGGTCCATTCCTCTCATAGTCCCAGTCATTTTCAGCTATCCAGGATAGGAGGGTATATGCTTCATATTGCGGAATGCTGCCCAGGCAGAACACATAGCCCGGCGGCTCGATTGCTTCCAGTTCGCCGACCTGTGTAAAAAGTACTACCTTATCGGCTTCCGCCCTTGATTTAAGAACGACTGCCACCTCCGGAGCACATGTCGTCATGAAATCAACTCCCTTGTGCAGCAGCCATTCATAACCGGGAATAGTTCTGGATGAATCCAATTGCCCATCCCAGTGGACTACCTCAAATTCCACCCCAGGAATTAAATTGTTCTCGTTGTAGTACCTGGCAGCATCCTCCAGACCCAAATTGACCAGTTCCATCCCATTGGCTCCTGGTCCGGTTAAATCGGTGATGTTGCCTATCTTGATCGTTATGCTTTTCTCTGGAGTATCATTGTTTTTTTTGGTTGTAACAGTGGCATCGCCATTACTCCCACAACCAGCCAGTACCAACATCAACAGAGTTACCGTTATGATAATTCCGCTCATTATACGCATCAAATCTCTCCTTCAACGATTTGCAACACAGATCGATCTTGCAGGCATCCTGAAGTTCAATATCTCCGGTTAGAAATACTTGTGTCAATTCAGATTTCTGACTTCCGGATACTATTCCACCAAAATCTAAAATATCCATACAAGCGACGTTCAGTGAGCCAGTTCAAGGCTAAAACCGACCTGTCACCCTGTCGGTGATAACGCCTGCCAGTTCGTCTTCCACTCCCGACCGCAATGTGATGTAGGCTTCGGTTCCTTCGTCCGTTACCCAGGTGTTGGCTCCGTTTTCATCTATTTGGACACTCCCGAAAACCCTGTCAAAATACGTGCCGAGCCCCCCTTCGACAAGATAGTAAAGTCCTGCCTCATCGAATGCGGGGTTATCGGCCTTTAGCTCTACCCCTTGCCCGTCATAGGTCGCAACATATTGGTAGTAGCCCTCAGAAGTCGGATGATCCCGCCCCAAACGTCGAACAATTTCTCGTCCCACGAGGATTCGTTCCCCAACCTCAAATCCCACGTACGTTATGGGTTTACCCATTCTTGCAAGCGTACTTATCACCTTTCTGGTTATGTCTTTCTCTCCCAGCGCCCACCAATTATATTCTGCGCCAGCCATAACATCGTGCGGTGGATTCGCGGCAGAACAAGGATAATCGCCTCCCATAAAAACGAATTCCTTCACCTTGCTCTGTACGAGTTCCTCGCCATTCAACGGAGAATATTGATCCGCCTGTGAAGTGAGCAGGGCTGGAAAGTTAAACAGTTGTCCTGCGGCATAAATGGTAATGCTGTTGTCTTCTGCCCCAGAGAGCAGCTTTCGGTAGAGCTCTACCGTACCTGCAATATCATCCAATGTCCGGGTTTCGCTGTTCCCATATTTCTCGTAAATCGTTTCGTTTGGGTTCGCGTAGGTGGTAAATAAAATAGCTGAAGAATACGCTCGCTTTATTCTCTGGCTGAAAGCGATGTCATCGGAACCATCACTGTACGCACCGATGGGAATATTATTTCCGTAGATTTGGTTATAGATGCTAAAGGTCGATGCCAGATATGGGTCCGGCGTTGCGCCGATGACACCGACCAAGTCGATCATTCCTTTGTTGTGATACTCGTGGAGCAGGGAGAGAGTACTGAAATCGCAAGGGTCGGGGCCGATGTCTCCATCGTAAATAAGCTTTATGTCGCTTCCCGTGGAACCGGTGTCGTCTGATGCGCAGGAAAAAGCGGCGAAAACCACTGCGATGACGACGAATGCCGCGATGAGCTTGCTCCTGTGGAATCGAGTCATTGTTTATCCTTATGAGTGAATTCGAACGCCTATCCGCTGCTGACACAAAGCGTATCCACTACCTGAGGCGCCACCAGTCACCAGCGCAGTTTTCTCATGAAAATCAAGATTAGTCCTCCATCAGGTTCGTTTCGATTACAGCGCCAAGAGCAGTATCAAGTTTGAGCGTTTTAATCTCGAATGGTTGCAAGGTTATGCTCTTGCGAATGGGTTTGCCTGCTGCTATGCGTAATTGTGTTTTCTGTTTCTGACCTGTGGGTTCAAACAGGCGGATAATCCAGTTTTGTCCATCAAGAGCTTGCTTGATAGTGGTGATTTGAACACTACGATTAGACAAAGTCACAAATGCCTTTGGTCGACCTCCCTGCCCGGATGGACTGAACCATTGGGTCATGGGTTTCTCATTATGAACCTGAGCTTCCCGGGCAATTGCACCCATTCGCTCTTCTACTGTTCCAGCGTTGAACCAGAAATTGAACACCCTTTCGCCCTGGTCAATACGGGGGCGGAACATGTCATCCGGCAAATACGGCCAGTCACCTAGCGGATGAGCAGCATAGGCAGGAGATCGCAGAAGGTTGATGCGCATCTCACCTTCCTCGAACGATGAGCCATGCGTGCCATCATTCACTACTGTCAGGGCCAGATCATCGGGTTCCGAGACAACGGCAGTCCATTTCTGGGCAACTACCTCACGACCGGTACCGGGCAATTCTTCGCGACCATAGGCTACTTCTCCCATGTACTTAGCGTTTCGTAATACTGTGGGAACAGATAATTTGAGCATTTTGTCTTTTTCATTCCAGAATACCCGCGCTTCAAGTTCAACTTCGCTGCCGGTTTTCGGCACTTTCCATGTCAGGAGCAGAAAGGAATCGTGGTAACCATAAAGTGCTTCAACAATGGTTCGTACCGGGCCATCTTCAGTTACCCGTACGGATTTCAAGCGTTTAGCAGAGACTCCGGAAACCTCAGCGCTTTTCGTCTGCGAAAGAAGACGGAAGCGACCAGCGATGGTATCGAATCTATCCGTTGTCATTCCCCAGGGATCAGGTGTGTCGGCCATGACCAGAGCCTTAAAAGCGCCCTGGCGGAGTACATCTTTATCGTTAACACGGAATTGTTCCACAAGTCCGGAGCGGACGTTGATAGCCCAATCAATATTCTTTCCATGTACCCGAATAAATCCGTTTTCTTCCTTTTCCTCGATTTTCGGGCGATTTGGCTGGCGCGTCAGCTTGACATCAAAACGATTCATTCCTGGTACCAGCTTGGTTCCGAATGTGACTCGTTTGCGCCAATCCATGGCTATGTTGCTATAGGGGCGCTCGGCTTGGATGGGAATTGCCTTCCCCTTATGGGTCAGACTTGGTACCCAGAATGTGTCGGGGCAGAAGATATAATATGGAAAGTTGAACTCGGCTGTGACTATTGTTTCTATCTCCCAAGGATGCGGATTGTACACCAGGATGGGAAACGTATCTGGTTTGGCCTTTGGTTGTCCATTTGCTAAGTAGAAGAAGGCCCGGGTTCTAATTTGCGATAGCACCTCTAACCCATGACCAACCTTCTGTAGGCTGAACTGTTCCACTGGCTCTACAGCAGATCCAGGGAGGATATCATGGAAGGCCACCCAAAGCATATCTTCTTGAGCACTGTTCAACTCGTCCGTGGGATATGACATCAGACCTTGAGCTGCCGCTGTGGACGCCATTTTCTCGGTCGCGAACAATGCATTTTCCAATGCCCGGTATCCCTGTTTGATGCGAATCATGGAAGTATAACACCCAACCATCTCCGGATTTAAGTCTTTCTCCCAGCGCACCAGCTCTTTTCTGTTCTTTTTGATATCCTTGAAATAGGCCTCGGGTGTGGAGTGCAGAATCCGCCAGTTCTTTTCGATTTTCGAAATTCGATTGATATCTCGAATATCCTTTCGGCTTGGCCCTCCGCCGTGATTCCCAACACCCCAGAGCATCAGAGCCGAACCGAGTTTTGGTTCTTCCATCATGTGCATCTTTAGTTTGCCGCCCGCTTCGCCAAAAGCAAACGTACCATACCAGGTACGTTGATGAGCACAGATAACTTCCGAGCCATCATAACCGACCCAGATATAATCGTGTTCCTGCTGAGGATAATCAATATTGGTGGGACGGCAGTGGAGATATGAATCAAAACCACTTTTAGCAAGAATCTGTACGAGTCCCCTCGTATGACCGAAAGCATCGAAATTGATAGCAGTAGTTGGACGGACACCGAACTTCTTCTGGAAGTACTCTCTTCCGGTCAGTATCTGCCGAACAAGTCCTTCACCGGATGGCATATTGCAATCCGGTTGCAGGTACCAGCCTCCCATGATATGCCACTTTCCGGCTTTAACCAGCCTTTGAATGCGTTTGAATAGTTCGGGTTCGTATTCCTCAATCCATTCGTAGAGAACTACCTCATTATGATTGAAGACAAATCCTTCGAACTCTTCGCAGAGATCGGCTGCTGTACGGAATGTCGATAAGGCTTCAGCTGCGCCTTCCTCCCATTCCCACAGCCAGACGGGGTCAAGGTGTGCGTTGCATACCAAATGGATTACTGGTTTTTTCATTTAGCAATTCTCCTATTTGAACCTGCTATCTTACCCAAACGGATTTTCCCCATCATATAATGGCTTTTCAATTGTAGTATGAATCTGCTCTATCCCCAGCAGTTTCATGGCATCGAACAAAACATCTCCGCAATGACTGAAGGCAACGGCCGCATGATGGTGAAATCGACCGAGCAGCACATGCCGATAAAATCTCCTGAATCCCGGAATGTATGCCGTTCCGGTGCCACCGAAGGTTTGCGGATCGAGATCTAAAAACTCTCCCTGTGCGATACATGCCTGAACATTATCGCCGTCTCCCTGAATTTGCAGGAGAGTCATGGGCGATGCCGCGATTTGACCTTCAATGGTGCCGCGCGTAATATCCGGAGGGGTATCCGGTTCCATCAACCGTTTCATGATGAATTGATGCTTCATTTGGGGATTAACCAGCCGTTTGGGATCCGTATTACCGCAATGAAACAAACCGATCATGTCTTCGATGGGATATGTGTCAAGCGAACTGGCAAAATCATCAGGAATACTGTGGTTGATATCCAGAATGGTGACACTTTGATCTGATGCGTATTGTCCCATCAACTCGGCAATGAGGGTGTATGCATCGTTTTCACAAGCTACTGGACATCCAGCCGCTGCCAGACGCGCATTTATAAAGCAGGGTACATGCTTTAAAACTTCTTCCTGATCCGACCAACATTGAGTGGCCATTCCGGAAAGTTTCAGTTCATCTCGAAATGATAGTAGTGCTTCTTCATATGCTGCCAACCGATCCGCAAAACCATCTGCGGGAATGTTGGGGATATCTTTTTTCATCATATCGATGGTATCTACGAACCCCCTTTTTTTCGATAGTTCCTGAACCCTTTGAACCAGGTTCAAAAAAGAGTACTCCTCAATTTCAACACCCAGTGAAGCAACCGATGCCAGATTGTAATTGCAGGTTTCGAAATCCCTGGGCCTTGGACCGAACAAACCGATTGTCGATCCCCGGATTCCTTTAACGATTTTCATCACCTTTAAATATCTTTGAATCGCTAGTGCTCCAGATTTGGCGGTGACAATCGGGTCATGAGGCAGGTAGACCTGGTCCAGCAGCTTTCGTCTATTCATCGCCAGAGTAGCCGAGAGCAATCCACAAAGGGCATCTCCACGATTGTCTGCCAGACTCTGGACGGATTCCTCGGCAGCAGCCATCACTGCAACCGGTTTTCCGAACATCTTCACAAAATTGGCATCTTCGATCTCCGGTGAGAAGTTCCCCAGAAAAAGCACGGCTCCATCACATTCTGCGGCATTCAGTTGTTTTACCGCTTCCAATGCATGGGATTTACTCTCAATGATGCGGCATCCACCCTGCGGAATAACAAGTGATATCCCCAGTTTTTCGGTTTCCGCCAGCAAGCGAGCACTTCTTGATTCTGAGAGTTCTCTTGGGAAACAATCACGAGATGCAGATACAAACCCGATTTTGACTTCCGGTGAAAATGTTCCTAGTGGTAAATACATAAGCTGACTCCTATTCTTCTATGATACGCGAGTATATTTTAAGGTTTTAATGACATAAATTCGAGAATACCTGGCCAAATTTAATTCAACCCCCTTAATCCCCCAATCTTGGGGGAAATTGGATTTGGGGGACACCCCCAAACCCCCGGCAGGAAGAATCCTGCACCTCTTGTCTAAAAGACTTATTATTGATTACCAAGCATCATATTGGTATTGCCGTAATGTCTTCCGAGTCCTTACTCCAAATTAACCGTTATTGCCGCCAGTGAAAGTGGAGGCAATTTGCAGGTCAACCGCCCATCGGTAATACTCACGTCAGTAAACGGTTGTGATATGATAAGGCCCGGCTGTTCAAATGAATTGGCCGCTTTTGGACCGGACCCGGTGAGCAGTTCGCCGCTTTCAAAAGCAATAATGTCAGAATCGGCTACTTTTACACAGATTTCAGCTTCTTCATTTTCATTCCGATTTGTAGCAAACAGATGGAGTTTACGTTCATTCAGAATGGCGCTTGCGTCAATGTAATAGGCATACCCGTTTGAAGGACTTTTGTAGCCGGGACCCTCAAGGGCTACACGAAGAGAAATACCGTCCTGCCGACGGGAAAACATTTCAAACGGATAGAAAATAGATTGTATCAGCATTTCATCATCCCGCGTCAGGATAGGAGCAATAACATTTACAATCTGAGCCAGATTGGCAATTTTGACCACGTCAGCATGGCGAATGAAGCTGTGTAGAAATCCTGCCACCACCAGAGCATCTTCAAGATTATATATCTCTTCGATCAGGTGCGGTGCGAACTTACCTTCGCCATCTATTTCGAAGTTTTTATACCAGACATTCCACTCGTCGAAACACAGCCAGGCTCGTTTTGGGCTCCCCTTTTTTGCCTGCGCAAACCTGCATACCGAGTCGATTTCCTCTATCTGACGGTCGATAGCGTTGGTCACTGCCAGGAAATCGGCAGTATCATTACTATGGTTGCCAACATAATTGTGCAGACTTATATAATCAGCATAGTCAACAACATATTCCAAGACCTGTCGGTCCCATTCCATATAGGGCGGCAACCCCGGGAGACTTGAGCCGCAAACAACCAGTTCAATTGTGCCGTCTATATCCTTCATCATTTTGGCTGCCTGTTGAGCACGGATGGCATATTGTTCGGCAGGGACATGCCCCAATTGCCACGAGCCATCCATTTCATTGCCCAGGCACCATAGTCTGACATTGAAAGGTTCCCTGTTCCCATTGGCTGCGCGCATATCGGCGAATCTGGTGTCTTCAGGAGAGTTGCAGTATTCTACCCAGTTGCGGGCTTCTTCGGGAGTTCCGGTACCGAGATTTGTACAGAGCATCGGAACCCAGTTCATTTCTCGGCAAAGGTTGATATATTCGTCCGTGCCAAACCGGTTAGTCTCAACACTGTTCCAAGCCAATTCCTTTACCGTGGGACGATTTTCAACCGGACCCACGCCGTCTATCCAGTGATACCCGGAAGCAAAGTTACCGCCCGGATACCGTATCACTGTCATCCTGAGCTTCCGCAGGGCTTCAAGGACATCATTCCGAAAGCCACTTTTATCAGCATGTACACT
>CAZWIP010000088.1:0-12042 GCA_964634125.1 uncultured Dehalococcoidia bacterium | reverse complement strand
AAAAGATTAATACGGAGGTGATTGTCTATGCCAATCAACAAGGTCGTATCGAGCTTCGATGAAGCGGTGGCCGACATGTTCGATGGAGCCACTATAATGGTCGGCGGTTTCGGCACTGTTGCAAGTATCGCGACGTGCCTGCTTGAAGCTGTCTATCGGAAGGGAGTAAAGGATCTCACCACAGTCTCTAACGCAAGCGGTTTCGGTGCCGATGTCTGGAAACTGCAAGGGGCTCCGTTCCCGGAAGACATGGATGTCCTGGTTAGAAACGAACGGATCAAAAAGGCAATTATATCAGCCCCTGTAAGTGCTATATACGTAAACAACTTCGAGAAACTGCTGCGAGACGGAAAAGTCGATATAGAGATGGTTCCGCAGGGAACCCTGGCAGAGCGAGTTAGAGCAGCCAAAGCAGGTCTCGGAGGAGTATACGTCCCTGTGGGTATCGGAACTGTAGTCGAAGAGGGGAAGGAAAAGAGAGTAATTGACGGCCGTGAATACTTACTGGAACTGCCCATCAAGGCCGATTTTGCTTTAATTCATGCTCACAAGGGAGACCGATGGGGTAACTTGGTATACAAAGGCACTTCAAGAACCTTCAATCCCACCATGGCCGGAGCAGCCAAGATAACTATTGCTGAAGTTGACGAAATAGTAGAATTGGGCGAACTTGACCCCGAGCAGATCATCACACCCGGCGTTTATGTTGATAGAGTTGTGGAGCGACCAGCGGTATATGATGGCGATACCGAGATAACTGATGAACAGGCACTGGAATCCAAAAGGAAATTCGAGGCAGAGATGAAGCTGGCTACAGACAAATAGGGGGCATATGATGAGTAAAGAAGAACTTCTGCAAAAAGAAAAACTTGACAGACAGGTAATGGCCCTCAGAACGGCTAAGGAATTTGAGGATGGCTTCTGTGTCAATCTGGGAATTGGAATCCCTATGCTGGCTTCCAATTTCGTTCCTGCTGGACGAGAGGTGATATTCCACAGTGAGAACGGCGTCATGGGCTACGGTGGAACAACACTCCCCGGTGAAGGCGATCTCGATCTGGTCAATGCCGGCGGCCAGACAGTGAATCGTCAACCAGGGATGGTCTTTTTCGGTCATGATGAATCATTTGCCATCGTCAGAGGTGGGCACCTGGATATCAGTGTAATGGGAGCTTACCAGGTTTCCGAAAAGGGAGACTTAGCTAACTTCATGATCCCGGAAAGGCAAATTGGCACCATCGGCGGGGCGATGGACCTCGCTGTGGGGGCAAAAAGGTGCATCATTGTGATGAACCACGTCAACAAATCCGGGGATTTCCGGATTGTCAAAAAGCTGAGCTACCACCCGACAGCCTTGAACTGCGTCAAAACCATTGTTACTGATATTGCAGTTATGGATGTTACTGATAAAGGGCTTGTCCTTAAAGAATTTGCCCCCGGGTGGACACCGGAAGAGGTCCAGCAACTAACCGAACCAACACTTATTATCGATCCTGATTGTCAAGAAATCACTTTGATGTAGCAACGTTCCGCAGGGTCAGCAGGGGCAGTTCATGAACTGCCCCTGCACGATTTCGTTCTATAAAACCAGGATTGACTCTTCCCCCATGCCTTGATACATTTAAATTGGATCGATAGCATGGGGTTTGTTTTGTGGCCATTCCGAAGGTTCGTCACCAAGCTGGTGAATTCCAGTTTCTCACTTCACAATTCCCTCATTTGATCTACACATAAAACGTGCTCTCCTTACAACTGCGATGAAAGACAAATCAAAAACAAAAGCAGAACTCCTTGAAGAGTTGGCAACCCTGCGCCAAAGAGTCGTTGAGCTTGAAGTCTCTGAGCAAAAACTGGTTAAGGCAGAATCATCTATTAGTGACAGAGCGAAACAGCTTCAATCACTCATCGAGGACTCACTTGATACTGTCGCTATTCTGAATGGAGACGGGACAGTTCGCTATCAAAGCCGTTCCATGGGGCGTGTGCTGGGATACGATGAAAACAGTGAGATAGTCGGCGTCAACGCCTTTGACTACATTCACCCGGATGATAAATCGATAGCAGCCGCCGTACTTGATCAAGTCAAAAACAATCCAACAGGCCCTCTACACGCAGAGATACGAGCTCAACATAACGATGGTACCTGGCATACCCTTGAACTGGTCATGGTAAACCTTCTCGATGATCCGATCGTTGGGGGGATCATTGCCAATTTCTGGGATATCACTGATCGTAAACGAGCAGAAGCAGTGCTCAGGGATAGTGAAGAATGGTTTCGGTCTCTGATTGAAAATGCGGCTGACGCCATTACGCTGGTATCTCCCGATGGAACCATACTCTATCAAAGCCCCTCCATCGAACGTATCGCTGGATATAAACCTCAGGATATCGTAGGCACACCGATGCATCAATACATCCATCCTGAGGATCTACACGCGATAGTACAAAGTTTTGCCAAAATCATCAGGGGCCCCAGAACAACCGATTCTCTGGAAGTGCGGCTCCGGAAGACTGATGGATCATGGCGCTACGTAGAGGGAATCGCCAAAAACCTTCTCGACGATCCTAAAGTACAAGCAATTGTGTGCAATTTTCGCGATATTTCCGAACGTAAACAAGCTGAGAAAGCCCTTATGGAAAGAGGGGAACGCCTCCAGGCATTTATTGAAAACTCATTGGATAATGTCGCTATTCTGAATGGAGACGGCACCATCCGATATCAGAGCCCATCCCTGGGACAAGTGTTGGGGTATGAATCGGCAGATGAAACTGGTAGAAGTGCGCTTGATTGGCTTCATCCTGATGACAAATCGATTGCAGAAGGAATCTTGGCGAAATTAAGAGATAATCCCAATACGCCGGTACACATTGAGTTCCGTGCAAAACACGGTGATGGTACTTATCACACGCTCGAAGTCGTGCTTAGGAATTTCCTTGACGATCCCATCGTAGGAGGTGTTCTGGCCAATTTTTGGGATATCACTGAACGTAAACTGGCAGAGGAATCACGTATCAAACATGCTGCAGCAGTAGCCAGAACAGAAGAGTTGCAGCGTTCACGTCAACGTATTGTAACCATACAGGAATCGGTTCGCAGGGATATTGCACAGCAAGTTCATGGATCAGTGCAGAACCGGCTTATAATCCTCATGCATAAGGTTGCAGAGTTGGAACAAACAGCTTCAACGGAAGAATCAGCCAAACAGTTGAAAGGCCTCCACGAAAAGCTGGTTGAATTACTCGAAGTTCATGTACGGCCCATCAGCCATCAGCTTTATCCTTCGATTCTACGTCGGGGACTCGTGGTGGCCATACAATCCCTGGCAGATCAATTCGAAACAGCCCTTGATATCGAGATGGAGCTGGACGAAGTAATATTGCGACGTGAGAGAAGTGATCCCCGGTTCATCCCGGAACAGGTAAGATTAACAGCTTACCGAATAGCCGAAGAGGCTTTGACGAATGTAGTTAAACATGCAAAAGAAAGTGTTGTAAACATTCGGCTAACGACGGTACCGGAAGGATGGTTCCATCTCACAATTGAGGATAATGGGCCAGGATTCGATATCTTAACAGTCTCAAGCGAACTGGGGACGCTAATGATGCAGGACTATGCTGAGATGGTGGGAGGAAGTTGCATTATCCAAAGTACCCCGAATCAGGGAACACAGGTGATGGCTACGCTGCCTCTCGCAGGGCCTGACGCAGAACATCCAGAGAAAACGTCACTTTTGGAATAAAGGTGAGTGCACCCGCCTCTTTTGCTAACCTCTGGTATACACGTTCTTCATGAGCGCTGACAAGTATGGCTTTGGTATTGGGAAAGAGGTCTTGAACATATTTGGCAACTTCCAGACCATCCGGTTCAGGCATATACATGTCCGCAATGACAAGGTCTGGAGATACTGAGGGGATAAGCTGAACTGCTTCTGTTCCCGAACTGGCTTCACCGACTACTTGAAAATCTTCACTATTTTCCAGCAGGGATCGAAGCCAACCACGAAACTCGGGTTCGTCATCGGCTACAATAACTCGATAGGGACCGTTCTTCACCATACTTTTCAGGATAGCAGGTATGCTGGGAGATGCTATAGTGCTACCCTGATAATCGTCATTCTCGATTTCTTGTTACCGACGACCCTGGGAGGAGCCCTCCACATATATCAAAGTAGCCTTAACGCGGGCGTGGATACCAGGTTCGTTCGAAAGATGAAGTTCCTGATATATGGTATTGATATAGGTCTCAACCGATTTTTCAGATAGAGAAAGTTGCTTGGCAATTCCAGCATTGTTATGTCCCTGAGCCAGCAATTGCAGTACCTCCTGATGCCTTGGAGTCAGCCTTGCCACCGCTGTTCCCTTTCTTGGACGCAGGTTCGCTACCACCGCTGGATCCAGCACGACCATCCCAGCCTTACTTCCAAGTATCGCACGCGTGAGAGTGGCCAGATCCGGGACAGTCTGTTTCAAGAGGTACGCCCAACCTCCGATCTCGTCGATAGGTAAGCTGGTAACATAGCGACGTTCACTATGTGAAGAGAGTATAACTATTCCTACTTCCGGTCTCTCATTCTTGATCTTCAGCGCTGCCTCTATGCCGTCCATCTCGCCTGGGAGTTCGATGTCCATGAGAACTACATCCGGTTTTTGCTCCCTGGCAATATCAACAGCCGATTTGCCATCCATCGCAACTCCCACCACTTCCAGGTCTTTTTGTGCCGATAGAGTATGACTAAGTAATTCCCGAAAAAGGTCCTCATCGTCAACCACGACTATTCTCGTTGTATCCATACGATTGCCTTATGTTGGAGATCGCTCCAGCCCTCGCTGGAACCATTCTCACTTTCTGAGCATATTATCTCAGGCTCTCCCCCTATTGTCTACACCGTGCCACCCCTATATGGTATCGTGCTACCACTACTCTATGCCAGCAAATACAAAGACCCAAATCAAGGGCCGGCACCATTCCCAACCATAATCTGTATACTGTATCATTTTCATACGAAAAGTATTACAATAATTGGTGCTCAGTTTCTAACCGGTAATAAACCCCTACAATTCGTGATCAAAACAAAGGATAAACCATTCAAATCTCTTAACTTAAGGAGGATAAATGGCCAAAGAAGAACAGTTTGATTTTGTCATAGTGGGTGGAGGACCCAACGGGGTAGCGCTGGCTTCTTATTTAGGTAAATGTGGAGCCAGTGTTTGTGTGTTGGAGGAAAGAACGGAGGCTGGTGGTGCAGTTGATAACGTAGAACCGTTCCCGGGTGTGCGCCTCACACCACATGCTATGTACATGTACTCCGGACCAGCACCGGGATTTGAGCAATTGGAACTATGGAAGTATGGTTTTCGTATGGACTGGAGCCCCATGTCCGAAAATATCATGGCACAAAAAGAAGCGGGCGTGAAAGTCTCTGACGGTATAGCTTCTATCAGCGAAAAGGACATGATGGGCTGGGCCAAGATCAGTGGTGTCTCGACTGAAAAACCTTATATCAAGGAACTGTTACGATCAATCTTCTGGACTCCGCCTCATCCTGCAGAAATTGAGATAACCCCCGAAAATATCCCCTACATGCAAGTATACAAACAACACGATCCGTCCATATGGACTGAAGAACTGCTTGACATGACCATGTTTGATCTCATGGATGAGTATCTTGAGACCGAGCCCTTCAAAGTGATGCAGGCAGCAGTTGCCTGGTACTCAGGAGCTGCAGGTCACTGGGAAGGTGTGGCCATCCCAGCTCTCGGCTGTGATATTACCCTTACACTATATAGTGGTTTGAGTGTTCCTCGTGGCGGCATGCACGATTATTTCCACGCTATCATTCGCTCCGCTATCGCCAACGGAGTCATTATTCGAACTTGCTGTCCGGTGGATGAGATCATTGTTGAGAACGGAGTCGCCAAAGGCGTTCGGCTGCGGGATACTGCTACCACAGATGAGAATACGATTTGGGCCAAGAAAGCGGTTATCAGTGCTGTTGATGTCAGACAGACCTTCGTTGACCTAATCGGTCCTTCGCACGTGGGAGCCAGTTTACTCAGAAAAGTGAAAGATGTCAGCCTTAAAGGCGGAAGCATCTGGGTTTCCCACCTTATCACAAAAGAACCCCTGCGTCCCCGTGAGAAGTTTAAAACCGCAAGTATGTCAGAACCCGGAGAGGTCGGTGGACCCTTCCCGTGCGACCATCGCGATATTTACTACGAACACGTTGCAGACGTTGATGGCAGAAAGGGTATTCCATCAGTACCACCGGAAAGACTGATGTGGCTGGCTACACAGAGCAAACGTTTCTCTGAGGCAGAGTCACAATGCACCGTTCCCGGATGGTATCTGGAATCACCGTATTACGTCCTGGTTCCGCCACCCGAGTATGAACAGGATGATCCGGTTACTCTTAGAAATGAGGATTTCAGGGGTGTTCGTCCCAACACCGTCGATGCCCAGAAAGAAGAGGTTAATGCCTACATGCGCAAGGCTTTCAGCATCGTAGTGGAAAACCTTGATGATGATCTTATTATGCATCTGGCAAACACTCCTTACGAATCTGAGTTCCGTAATACAGGTCTTATTGGAGGCACCTGGTGTGGTACCCGTCACTGCGATGATCAGTGGGGTGAAAATAGGCCCGTACCTGAATTAGCTCGGTACAGAACTCCTATTGATGGGCTGTATCTGTGCAACCAAACCAGCTGCCATCCCGGTGGTCTGGCACTCATGGCTGTCCCTTACAACCTGATGCACATACTCATCGAAGATGGCCTTGTCGAGCCCGGTGACTGGTGGTACGCTTCCCCATGGTACATACCCGAAAGCGGGAAAATACCGGCAAATAAGAATGGACGATAAAAAGGAGGAATGCAATGCCTATTAAACCTAATTTCTTATTTGGAAAACCTTTTGATGAATTCCCGGACGTGACTGAATGGGACGTAATCGTCCTTGGAGCCGGTCCCAATGGGTTAATTGCTGCTGCATACCTGGCAAAAGCCGGAGCAAAAGTATGTCTCGTAGAGCGCCGTTATGAGATTGGTGGGGGATTGGCTACAGACGAAGTGCTTTTCCCCGGTTACTATTCCAATAACCATGCCATCTATCATATGATGGTCGATTACATGCCGGTAATGCAGGACTTTGATATCGGTAAATACGGTTTCCAATGGATAAAACCAAATCCTCAGACAGCCGCCGTTTTTAATGATGGTCAGGCGCTGGTTCTCTCTCATATGGTGGAGGATACCAAGGATTCCATCACCAAATTCTCATTCAAAGACGCCGTAACTTACGGTCGACTGATGAGAACTTGGAAGAAGATAGTTGCCGAGATACTTGGTCCCGCCACTTACCTGCCACCCATGCTCCCGATTGAGATCACCATGGCCATGCAAAAGACCAAAACTGGTCAGGAAATGCTGGAACTGGTTGAAGAGAGCGCACTGGATATCATTAACAACAACTTCGAAAATGATCGCGTAAAAGCAGCACTGCTATACAACTGCTGCATCTGGGGTCTCGACCCACGCGAAACCGGTGTTGGCATGTTCGTCGCCCTGTACAGCGATCGAATGACCAACAAATGCTACTGCATGGGTGGATCACATAAATTCGCTGCAGCGCTGGCTCGTGAAATTTTGAGCAATGGTGGAATCATCATCGATGCCTGTGAAGCAACCAAGATAACAATGGAAGGCGGCAGAGTCAGTGGTATTGAGACCACAGAAGGCCGCATCCTCAAGGCCAAAACTATCATGTCCACACTCGATCCGCATACTACCTTCCTTGATCTTCTCGGTAAAGAGAACATGCCGGCCGACCTTACCGAAGCCATCGAGGGATGGAAGTATGATAAATGGAGCTACTTTACGGTTCATGTGGCCACCAAAGAAGCACCCAGATACAATTGTGATGATCCCTGGGCTAATGATGCCTTTATGAACCTGGTAGGAGTTGAAGGCACCGATCAACTGCTGGCTCACTGGGATAATGTGATTGCTGGAAAGATCGATCCGAACAACTTTGCTGGCCACTCCACATGCGAGAGCCTGCTTGATCCTCACCTGGTTCATTCTCCATACGGAGGCCATGTATCTTTCTTCCAAATGCACGCCCCGTATGATATCGAAGGCGGTTGGGATAAGATGGGTCCGGAACTGGAAGCTGCAATTCTTGAAAAATGGCAAAAAGCTGCTCCCAACATGACCAAGGATAATATTATAAGGATAACTCATGAGACTCCGGTAGGAATTGAGCGCCGATTCCCCAACATGCGTAAAGGTGGAATTAAGCACGGTGACTACAAACCAATCCAGCTTGGTTGCTTCCGACCAAACCAGGAATGCTCCAGCGGTAAGACCCCGATCGAAGGGCTTTATACTTGTGGCGCATCCAACTATCCTGGCGGAGCAGTACTTGGCGGACCCGGATACGTTGGCGTGAACAAGGTAGCAGAAGACCTGGGCATCACAAAATGGTGGAAACCCACTCCGGGAATGGACCGATATGTCAAAACTTATTTGGATTCTCCTTTGGGAGGCTTGGGATAAAGAAATCAAGCTAATTCCGCCAACTGAATGGCAAAATAATGTTGTAATTGATATGAAAATGTGTGAAAATGATGTCGGTTGTGTCAAAGCCTCTGGCTCACCGACATCATTGCGACCTTCTATGAGTGGGCCAAGACACCTTGCTTGTCCCCATCGTTACGATGAGTCTGATCGGAATCGGTATGAGGGCAAACAGATAGAGCGCTAATTTTATTAAAAGAAGCGGGGAACACTATGAAAGCAGCGGTACTATATGAAGCGGGCAAACCATTAGTCGTCGAAGAAGTTGAACTCGATGAACCGCAAGCCAATGAAATCCTGATCAAAATCGAGGCGGTCGGTGTATGTCATACAGATTTGAGCTTCATGAACGGCAGTGTGCCTTGTCCTGTGCCTGTCGTTGTTGGTCACGAAGGATGCGGTATTGTTAAGAAAGTCGGACCGGGCGTCACCTCTGTACAAGCCGGCGATAAAGTAGTCACCATGGTCTCATTTTCATGTGGCAAGTGTCATTTCTGCGCAATGGGGCGTCCCACCCGTTGTGTTGAGAGCCTGAACGTCATGATGATGGCAGAATTGCCATTCTTCGCCGGAAAGCGCATTCATAAAGGCGATCAATACATGAGTCAGTTATTCGGACTTGGCTCTTTCGCCGAGTACTGCGTAGTTCACGAGCGTTCTGCAATTAAGGTTCGTCCCGATGCGCCATCTGAGGTTGTTTGCCTTCTGGGATGCGGCATCTCCACCGGACTTTGCACTGCCATAAACACCGCAAATGTACGACCCGGTGACAGTGTAGTGGTTTACGGAGTCGGTGGTGTCGGGCTAGCAGCCTTAATGGGTGCCAAGTTGGCTGGAGCCGGTAATCTCATCGCCGTAGACAATGCGAATAACAAACTGGAGATGGCTACCGAGTTGGGAGCTGACCAAGTTATCAATGTCAATGACGTTGAAGATCCGGTCGCTAAGGTGAAGGAACTGACAGGTGGATTAGGCACCGATGTCGCTATCGAATGTGCCGGTGTCGCCACCGTAATGCAACAGGCATTCGGATCGATCCATAACGGCGGAGTTTGCGTTATCGCAGGAATGGCCCCAATGATTGACACGTTAACCTTTACGCCTTTTGAGTTTTTACTGGGTAAAACCATTAAGGGCGCGATTCAGGGCGACATTATTGCTTCTGTTGATGTTCCCAAATTCGTTGATATGTATATGGCTGGGAAACTGCCTATTGATAAGCTTATTACCAAAACATTCAGTCTCGATCAAGTAAATGAAGCCTTCGAGGCAATGGAAAATAAACAGGTGCTACGAAGCGTAATCAAGATCTAGTATTTTTCATACTGGGTCAATCCAGCTTTTTGTAGTTTGAAAGGGAGTTACTATGGCAGATATGACATTTGATGCAGTGATATGTGGTGGTGGAAACAAAGGACTGATGCTCGCGATGTATCTTTCACGATACGCTGGCATGAGTGTAGGAATATTCGAACGAAGGCATGAGATCGGCGGTGGGTTGGCCACCGAGGAGATGTCAGCGCCGGGTTTCCGGGGTAATACTCATGCCAATATCATGCTGCCGTGGTACTTCGCTCCTCTATGGCGCGATTTCCCAGAGTTTTGGGATTACGGCGGGCAGTACGATCAATATCTGGTCAGTGATGGCGGCGCCTTCATGGATAACGACACGTGTCTCGCCATTTACAGTTCAAAACACGATCCATCTCAAGAGCGAACAATCAAAGAAATCGCTCGTTTTTCAGAGAAAGATGCTGAAACGTGGGGCAAGGCAACGGAAATCGTCGCCACTGATGATTACATGAGAGTGATGATCGATGGACTGATGAACCCTCATGAATGGCAGATGAGGCCGGAATTCCTGGAAAGGCAAGTGGACTTCTTCACAAAATATCTGGCAGGTACCGCTCTTGAACCTACCCCCGAAGTTCTCGAAGGTGCGCCAATCGATGCGGTCAAGCATTTTTTCGAGAGCAATGAAGTTCAATACTGCATCCTCCGGTTTATTATCTCAGGCGCCAGAAACGTGCTTGATCCTAATCAGGGTGCTGAAGTGCTGGGAATGCTGGGAACTCTGCCAACCATCGGTTTCGCCAGAGGTGGTACCCACCAGATTGCTCACGCCTGCCACCAAATACTGACTCAGGACGGATGCAAATTCTTCACCCACGCCGAAGTAGAGAAAGTGCTTCTCGAAAACGGCAGAGCCACCGGGATTCGGCTCGCAGATGGTACAGAAATCGCAGCTAGAAAAGTGGTGGTGAGCGCAGGCTTAAGCACCACACAACTTGCAGATATCGTCGGAGATGATGTATTCGGAGCAGAGCATGCCCAGCGTATGAGAAATCTCTCCACCAGCAATATTGGCAACCTTATGTGGTATAGTTTCGCGCTTAATGATGCTCCCAAGTACAAAGCCGAGGAGTTCAATCCCGATATTCATGAATGCATGTGGCTTGGACTTTCCACAACGTCCAGCCCTGAACATATGGCCAACGAATGCAGATATGCCAATCAAGGAAAATTACCGCCACTGGAGGACTTCAGCCCCGTTGTTGGTTGTCACAGCTTGGTCGATCCGTCATTTGCGCCTCCAGGCAAACACGTGGCCCAGAATGAAATGCAAGGTCCACGCGCTACTGACCTTTCTGAAACAGACTGGTTGAAACTCAAACAAACGTATACTGAAGATATGCTGAATGTGTGGCAAAAATATGCCCCGAATATGACCTGGGACAACCTTATCGGGTGTGATACCAACAGCCCCTGGGATTGTGCTCGCATGAAGAATCTGGCACCTCACGGTAACTTCTCGGGAATCGATCAGTCGCTCTCCCAAAGAGGTGCCAACCGACCAACACCAGAGCTTGCCAATCATCGGACTCCGATTCCGAACTTGTATGCTACCGGCGGATTCTGGCATGTGGGATCCAACGCCAGCGTAGATGCCAGTTACAATTGCTATAAGATTATGGCCGATGAAATGGGACTGCGAAAGCCATGGGAGGAACAGGGTACAGACGAAGCCGACTCACTGGTTCACTGGACCCGCTGGGCTATACAAAAAGCTAGAGAGTCTTTCCCCCGTGATCCCAAATATTAGTTGGAGTGCGCAAGTCCAATTTGCGCTATCACTTGCGGAAGCTTAGCTTCCGCACTCCAAAGGAGAGATAAATGGCAACATATGAATACGATATAGTGATCATCGGCAGCGGACCCAACGGCCTGGAGATTGCCGCTTATATGGCCAAGGCCGGTCAGAAGGTCCTGCTTCTGGAAAAGAGATACGAAGCGGGAGGAGGATTGGCCACCGAGCAGATCACCCTGCCCGAATATTTCCATAACACCCATGCCATCTTCCATATGATGGTGGATTATGCCCCCATCTATCAGGACTTCGACCTCGAAGTAACCTATGGCCTTACGCATATTCTCCCTGAACTCCAGTGGGCCATGCCCACTCCC
>CAZWIP010000087.1:0-12048 GCA_964634125.1 uncultured Dehalococcoidia bacterium | reverse complement strand
AGTGTCCTTTAACTTATGTCTTTAAAGTGTCCCATTTTCGCTGAAGGTGGACAGCCAGGATACAGCAAGAGTTGAAGAAGACCGTGATTCTGGTGACACATGACCTTGATGAAGCGATTCGCCTGGCTGATCAGATCGCCATAATGAATTCAGGAAAGCTGATCCAATACGATACTCCCGAGATAATACTTACCAAACCGGCAGATAAGTTTGTCCATGATTTCGTTGGAACTGATCGAGCTTTGAAGCGTCTTTCTCGCATCAACATTGAAGGTTATATCAAGTCGGCATTGGCAATCAACATAAGAGCTTCAATTCAGGAAGCGATCACAACGATGGGGAATCGACCGTCTATATGGGTAGTCGATGATGAAAATTGCCTGCTTGGATGGATCGATAGGAGGCACATAAAGGGATCCGAATCTATCGAACAAGCGCTCGTCCGTGGCGGATTGGATGAGATCTCGATTATGAGCGGTTCAACCCTTAGAGAGGCACTCTCACGTATGCTGGGATTGGGATTTAAAAACATCCCTGTGATCAATGAGACGAAATGCCTGGTAGGAGAATTGAGTTTAAGTGATGTAGAAGCTGCAACGGTCGAGTTTGAGATATAGAAATGCTTAATTTTCACTTGCGGCGCTGGATTATACTGCTGGTCTTGATAGCAGCATTTATTATCCTAGTTGCTCAAGAGAGCCTCTGGGAGAATGTGTTAAGTTCTCTCTTCCCCGATAAAAGTGAGGTTTTGCACCCTCGTGCCAGCTTGAACACGTTGGTTTGGGAGCATATCCAGTTAGTAGTTCTCTCTAGTGGTTTGACTATCCTCATCGGTTTACCGCTTGGGATATGGGTGACGCGTCGGAGCGGTAAAGACTTCCTGCCACTCGTCACTGACCTTACCTCATTTGGCCAGACTTTCCCGCCGATTGCAGTACTCGCACTGGCTGTTCCTGTCATGGGATTTGGCCGCGAGCCAACCATCCTGGCCCTCTTTCTCTACGGTTTACTTCCAGTAGTTCGCAACACTATTGCCGGTTTGCAGCATGTTCCTCGCGATACCCTGGATGCCGCTTATGGAATGGGTATGAGTCGGTTGCAGGCATACGTATATCGGTCATTATCAACATTGGAACGGCTGCTGTTGGAGCCATGTTTGGTGCCGGTGGGCTCGGTTCACCCATCATTGCAGGGATGTTCCAGGGTAATTCCGCATTTATCGTTGAGGGCGCTGTACCTGCTGCTATCCTGGCTATTCTGGCCGATCAGTTGTTTGCTACTATCGATTCAATGTTTGCTTATTCTCCCAGTAGGGATTCAAAACTTTAAATCCCTACGAAATGTTATAGAGAATTAACATTTATTTAGTCGATGTTATGATTTCTTAATTCATTAGCATGTAATATATAAGCTACAGTTCATATAGTATATCTAGCTTAGGTTAAGAAAATGGGGGCAGGTCAACGCCCTTTGCACTAGCTATGAAAAAACAACACAAATTCAGAATGGAAAATGCCTTTGTTGATGTTGGGTATACGGAAATCTTGTAAGGAGTCATAATATGAACAATGAATTGGAAGCCCTGAATCTGCAAATCACTGAACTTACCAATCAGGGTAAATACAGAGAAGCAGAACCGTTGTTGCTTCAAGCCGTGGAATTGACGCGCCAGGAACATGGTGAATCGTCTGCTGCTTACGGGTCGATTCTGAATGAACTCGGCGGGATGTATCGGGCAACGGGAGAATATGCGAAATCAGAGGAAAACTACCTGAAGGCCATCGATATCCTGGCCAATTCCACTGGTCGGGATTCCGCCGACTATGCCACAGCTGTCAATAATCTGGCGGGAACGTATCGGCTGGCAGGTAACTTTTCCAAAAGCGAGAATCTTTTTCATCAAGCGATTGCCATTTATGAAAAAACTCTAGGTGAAGATCATTTTCTGTATGCCAGTGGACTGAACAATCTGGGACTGCTGTATCAGGATATGCAACGGTATGAGGAGGCAGAAAAACTGCATCGGGAGGCATTTGAAATTATTCGAACGAGTGGGAAGAAGGATATTCCATATGCCACCAGCCTGAACAATATCGCGGGACCGCTCCGGGCAACGGGTAAACATGGTGAGGCTGCACCACTCCTGCAGGAAGCTCTGGAAATATACGGGGAGACAGTCGGCAAAGAACATCCGCTCTATGCTTCCGGATTGAACAATTTAGCCGGACTGTACGTTGCTATGAAAGAATATGCCGAAGCCGAACCGCTCTATCTTGAAGTTCTGGATATCTACTCCAGGCTTTTTGGCCCCCAGCATCCCGATTATATAGCTGCCACGACCAATCTAGGTTTGACATACGAAGGAATGGGAGATTTCGAGAAAGCTTTATCACATTTGAACAATGCGCTGGATGCGCGTCGGCGTGCATTGGGAGAAAACCATCCTAAATATGGGGCAACTCTCAAAATACTGGCTGATGTATATGAGAAAAGTGGCGATAAAGCCATGGCAGCAGAACTTCGAAAAGGGAACAAATGAAGGGATTGGAATTATGCGAGCGATATTTCAAAGAAGTAGGCGCTCCGATGATCGAAGAGAAGTTTGGCGATTACAGGGACCGTATCGCTGCCGGACTGGTGGGTGACGGCTCCGAATGCTTCGGGTTCGATGATGAGCTTTCGCTCGATCATGATTGGGGACCATCGTTTTGTTTGTGGCTTGTAAAACAGGACTTCGAAGCAATAGGCGCTAACTTGCAGGTTGAAGTGGACAAGCTTCCCAGAGAATTCGGAGGATATTCTGCAAGAAACGAGAGTGCCTGGGGAAGTGGTCGAGTTGGAGTTTTTGAGATCGGACAATTTTATCGAAAATTCATCGGTATCGAGCATCCCCCGGAAACGCTGATGGAATGGCGTAGAATCCCGGAAATCAATCTGGCGGCCGCAACCAACGGCAAGGTCTTCATCGATCCCCTTGAGGAATTCACCTCTTTTCGTAATAGTTTAAAAGAATTCTACCCCGAAGACGTACGTCTAAAGAAAATCGTCTCCCGATGCATGACGATCGCCCAGTCAGGTCAATACAATTATCCACGTTGCGTTAAACGAGAAGAATACGTAGCTGCACAATGGGCAGAGACCAAGTTTATTACTGATACTATTTCCATAGTATTTCTATTGAACAAACAGTTTCGGCCATTCTATAAATGGATGCATAAAGCGATGAAGCCATTGCCAATTCTGGGAGATCAAATTCATCAACTTGTTACCGATCTTGTTACCACTCCCGATTACAATCAAAAAGCGAACCTAATGGAGGAAACCTCGCAAGTATTGATAGGGCAACTTCGGCAAGAGAGTTTGAGCGATTCTACAAGCGACTTCTTGCTCGATCACGGGCCGATTATCCAGAGCAAGATTCAGGATAATCAACTAAAAGGCATTGACGTGTGGGCCGAATAGCTTTAGAGTTTAAGCGAGCTTCTTTTCAATGTTACAGGTTTGTAATGATTTAAGCGCCGATGTTATTACTATTCAATGCCTCAGAAGCTATCTAATAGTTAAGCTTCATTTCATGAACACTCATTAACATCAAAATAATTAGAACGGAGGATAAAAATGACTCAGACCAACGAGAATACCCAGGCAGCTTTCGCGGGGGAAAGCCAGGCCAATCGTAAGTATCTCTTCTTCGCCGAACAGGCTGACAAGGAAGGATACAAGCAGGTAGCCCGTCTGTTCCGGTCAGCGGCGGATGCGGAAACAGTTCATGCCAAAAACCATTTGAAAGTCCTCAAAGGCATAGGTTCGACAACTGAAAACCTGAAAGCGGCTGTCAGTGGCGAGAACCACGAGTTCACCGAGATGTATCCCGGCTTCATCAAGCAGGCCGAAGCCGATGGGGATAATGAGGCGAAGAGGAGTTTCAATCTGGCGAATCAGGTGGAGGAAATCCATCACGGGATGTTTGGCGCTTTCCTGGATAAGGTAGAAAAGGGAGAAACCATCGAGGAAAAGTCTATTTACATTTGTCAGGTCTGTGGGAACACGGTCGAAGGCGAAGCCCCGGAGAAATGCCCGGTTTGTGGTGTGGGACAAAAAATGTTCAAACAAATTGACTAATATCGTGAATGAAAAAGGAGGAATATCATGAGTTTCAACATCAAAAACAATGTATCCTGGGTTGGCAAAATTGACTGGGAACTTAGGAGGTTCCATGGTGATGAATACTCTACTCATCGTGGTTCGACCTATAATTCATATCTCATCAAAGAAGAAAAGGTCGCTTTGATTGATACGGTCTGGAACCCGTTCGCAAAGGAGTTTGTTAAAAACCTCGCCAGTGAGATTGACCTTAACAAGATTGACTATGTAATCGCAAATCATGCGGAAAGTGACCATAGCGGCGCACTGCCTGAACTTATGCGTCACATACCTGAAACACCGATATATTGCACCCAGAACGGTGTCAAATCACTTAAAGGGCACTATCACCAGGATTGGAATTTTAATGTAGTCAAAACAGGTGACCGGTTGAGTTTGGGGCAAAATGAACTGGTCTTTATAGAAGCTCCAATGCTTCATTGGCCCGATACTATGTTCTGTTATCTGACAGATGACAACATATTGTTCAGCAACGACGCCTTCGGGCAGCACTACGCCTCCGAATTTATGTTCAACGACCTTGTTGACCAGCCAGAGCTCTTTGCAGAAGCTATCAAGTATTACGCGAATATCCTGACGCCATTCAGTTCTCAGGTGGCCGCCAAGATTAAAGAGGTGCTCTCATTCAATCTGCCACTTGATATCATTTGCCCCAGCCATGGTGTGATCTGGAGAGATAACCCCGGGCAAATCGCGGAGCAATACATGCAATGGGCGGATAATTATCAGGAAAACCAGGTGACCATTATTTACGACACTATGTGGAATGGGACTCGTGCTATGGCTGAACACATTGCTGAGGGCATAGGACTCTCGGATAAAACCTTGAATGTCAAACTTTATAACCTAGTAAAAAGGGATAAGAACGATGTGATTACGGAAGTCTTCAAATCCAAAGCGATCCTCGTAGGTTCTCCGACAGTCAACAAAGGCATTCTGACCTCTGTAGCAGCGCTGCTTGAAGAAATAAAAGGCTTGAAATTCAAGAACAAGAAGGCGGCAGCTTTCGGATGCTATGGTTGGAGTGGAGAATCAGTCAAAGTGATTTCCGAGATTCTAACAACGGCAGGATTTGATGTGGTAGATGAAGGATTGAAAGTGACATGGAATCCAGATGACGCGGGCATCGAGAGTTGCGTCGATTATGGGAGAGGGCTTCCTGAAAAGCTGACTTAACCTGTCAGCAAAAGAACAACTGCACCCAACATAGTATCAAGGAGAACGAGGTGACAAATGACGCATGAACACCAGCACACTTTCGTTTGCGAAAACTGTGGAAATGAAGCCAATATGATCATCAAGGAAGAAGAAACCAGCGTGGCCGAACACAAACCAAATCCCAAGAAAACAACCATAGTCTGCCGGAATTGCGGTAATGAAGCGAATATGATACTGGAAGAGGTCGAAAACGAGGATTGAAGAAGGTATTATTTATCTGCGTTCATAACTCGGGCCGGAGCCAGATCGCAGAAGCGTTTTTCAATCAATTGACCAAAGGTGAAGCAAGGGCTTTTTCGGCAGGAACGGATCCGGATAAGAACGTAGATTACACAGCAGCGGAATTAATGATGGAGGAGCGTATCGACATAACAGGTCAGGTGCCCAAAGTCCTAACGTCCGAGATGACTGACCATGCAGAGAGAATAATAACTATGGGATGCGGTGTGGAAAATATCTGTCCGGCCTCATATATACCTACAGACGATTGGGGACTGGATGACCCCAAAGGTCAACCGATTGAAAAAGTCAGAGCGATACGCGATGAAATCAAGATGAGAGTAATCGATTTACTTAAGGAACTTGAAATCGATTAAAACCCGGAGGATTGAAAATGGAAGAAATACAAAAAGCACTTGAAATACTGCAAAGCGCCATTAATATGGAAAAGGATGGCCGGGAATTCTACCTCAAGGCAGCTCAAGACAGCAAGTCATCTCTGGCTAAAAATCTTTTCGAGGTCCTTGCCAAAGAGGAGATCATTCACCAGGAAGTCATTAGCGAGATATACGAAGCGCTCAAATCAGGTAACCAATGGCCTGATGCTAGAATAACCCCGGTTCATTCTGAAAACGCGGAAAATATCTTCTCTGCTGCGATCAAAGACCCACAGCAACAAAAGGCCGCTTCAGATGATCTGGAGGCAGTTGGCATAGCGCTGAAGATGGAAGAAAAAGCCTTCAAGCTATATAGTGGGAGAGCTAAAGAATCTACATATCCGGCGGAAACAGAATTCTATCAGGCCTTGGCGCACGAAGAACAAAAGCACATTACCAGCCTGCGTGATACAGAAGAGTATCTGATAGATCCCGAAGGATGGTTCATGGCAAAACAACATATCACGCTTGATGGGGCCAACTGATAATTATATGCATTGTTGTTGAGGATCACGCATGAGAAGAAACGTAAGCTGGCTGGTTTTCCTGGGAGTTTCCCTTCTAGCAGCATCTGTTGCTGTTTACTATATTCATTATCTTATCTTTGATGATGCTCACCATATTTTCATCTATATGGTAGGAGATATTGCTTTCGTATTCATCGAGGTTCTTCTGGTTACTCTTATCATTCACCGGGTTCTCAGCGAACGGGAAAAACGGGAACGAATGGAGAAGTTGAATATGATCATCGGTGCCTTCTTCAGTGAAGTGGGCACCACACTGCTCACTTATTTTTCCGATTTTGATCCCAAACTGGAAACGATCAGGAATGATCTCATCGTCAAAGATAACTGGTCGGAGGAAGAATTTGCCCTGGTAAACCAGCGGCTCAGGAAATATGACTATGCGGTTACAGCCAGTGGAATTGAACTGAATGATCTGGCTTCCTTTATGGTAGGCAAAAGAGCTTTCCTGTTAGGGCTGATGCAAAACCCCAACCTCCTGGAACATGAGTCTTTTACTGATTTACTGCAGGCGGTCTTTCATTTGACCGAGGAACTGGCCGCGAGAGGAAACGTCTGCCAGATTACCGACCCGGATTGCAAACATCTAAATATCGATATAAGGCGTGTTTATTCACTACTTGTTCATCAATGGCTTGATTACATGCAAAATCTGAAATCAAACTATCCCTACTTCTTCAATTACGCTATGAGAACCAATCCTTTCGACCAGACGGCTTCTCCGTTTGTCAAATAATGCCAAATCATTGAATCCTCGCCAGAGATGAGTCGTCGGGCAACGTGATGAAAAAGATATATCTTGACTTTAACGCCAGCACGCCAATCGCCTCCGAAGTTCTTCAAGCTATGCATCCTTTCCTGACTGATCATCACGGAAATCCTTCCAGCAATCACTGGGCTGGAGTGCCGGCCAAAACGGCAGTAGAACAGGCAAGGAATGAAGTAGCAGGTCTACTTGACTGCTCACCCGAAGAGATCATCTTTACCAGTGGAGGTACAGAGTCGAATAACCATGCTATCAAGGGGGCCTTTTTCGCGTTAAAGCATCGTGGAACCCATATCATCACAACCCAAATCGAACATCCTTCTGTTATCCAACCCTGCCAGTTTTTGGAAAAACTTGGAGCAAAGGTAACATACGTTCCTGTTGATCAGAAAGGAAAAGTAGACCCCGAGAGCATTCGTAATGCAATTGCCAGCAATACGATCCTGATTTCTGTTATGCATGCCAACAATGAAGTAGGGACGATACAGGATATCCGGGCAATCGCCCAAATCGCTCACGAAAAAGGCATATTAGTCCACACGGATGCAGCCCAATCCACTGGCAAGATTCCTGCACTGGTTTCAGATTTAGGGATTGATTTGCTGTCGATAGCAGGACACAAAACCTACGCGCCAAAAGGAATCGGCGCATTGTATATTCGGCGAGGAGTCAATCTCGAATCTCTCGTTCACGGCGCTCAACATGAGGCGGGGCGCCGTGCGGGAACTGAGAATGTCCCCTATATTGTTGGACTCGGTGCTGCTTGCGACCTTGCCCGGTCATGGATCGGGACTCCGCAGGTGGGAGAACTCCGGGATCATTTCTGGCGGATGTTGCAAGAAGAATTTGGAGAGAGGATTGTTCTCAATGGGCATCTTACCGATCGCTTACCAAACACACTCAATGTTTCTTTTATCGACAAGTCCGGTGCCGAAATCCTGTCTCAGATGGATAATATAGCAGCAACTACCGGTTCAGCCTGCCACGAAGATGCTGTCGAGATGTCCCCTGTTCTCAAAGCCATGAAGGTCCCCCCTGAAACCGGTATGGGAGCTATTCGTTTTAGTCTGGGCAGGACAACAACAAAGGATGAAATCGAATCGGTAGTCAACCAGCTAAAAGCAATTGTCACCTAATATCCCGCTCGCCACGTCCATTTGTTGCCATTTCACATAGGAATGTTCTAGAATAGCCCCGTAATTGCGTTTCAGGATTAACAAAAAGTGGCCGCATCAATTGAGTTTCTGCAAGCATCCCCCTATTTCTCCGGTATGACAGAGCCGGAGATCGAGTCTATTTCCAGCCTTTTCTTCCAGAAGACTATCGACAAGGGGGAAAGCATCACTTTTGAGGGTGATCCTGGTGAATCACTTTATTTTGTTATTTCCGGAGCGGTGAAGTGTTTCAAAACTTCACCAGAAGGCAAGGAACAGATCCTGCAAATTGTCCTCCCTGGCAATTCATTCAACGATGTGGCAGTATTCGATGGCGGGCTTAACCCAACCAGCACTGAGGCAATGAGCCTAGTCAATCTTTACGTCATTTCCAGAAGTGATATGGGGAAAATTCTAAATGATCATCCCAAAATAGTAATCAATGTTATAGATGTTCTGAGTAGCAAGATCAGGCATATTCTGGAGTTGGTAGAAGATCTTTCTTTTCGGCAGGTAATCGGCAGAATTGCCCGGATACTCCTGGAATACGCCGATGGCGTTGGACCGAAGCCGAAACTCACTCAGCATGAGATGGCTGCATTGGCCGGGACTGCCCGTGAGGTAGTGGGACGATCTCTAAAAACACTGCAGGAAGATGGAATGATACGTATGGAGCGCAATCGACTGGTAATTGCCAATAAAGAGGCGCTATCTCAGATGGTTAATGCCCATTCATGAGGATGTAATGCGACAAAAGTCACAGACCTATTTGACTGGTTTCACTAATATAATGAAGGTATGGAACTAGACATGCTCGAAATGCCACGAGTAGATCTGGAGAAGTGTACGGGGTGCGGGACTTGCGTGGCTGCATGTCACTGTGGCGCCATTATCATTGTGGAAGGTAAAGCAACGATAATTGAAACGCTTAAGTGCGGTTGGTGTAGTGTATGCGAAGCTGTTTGCCCCGAGGGGGCTCTATACTGCGAGTTTGAGATAATCATTGAAGGATAGCTGCCCATAAGGAGGCGACATGGCCATTGAAACTATAAACGGAAACTTAAGCGAGCGAGTAGCAAAGGCTAAAGAAGACCTTTTAACCGCTACAGCGCGGATTGATATTGAACGGGACCAGGCAATGCAGGCAGCTTATACCGAGACTGATGGCCTGCCGATGGTAATCAGGCAAGGACGATTCTTCCAGAAGCTGTGTGAAGATAAAACCATCTTCATCGATGATAATCCCATTGTCGGGACCCTCACTCAACACGCCTATGGATCTTATCCTTTGATGGAGATCGGTCCGTTATGGATGAAACGAGTGGATGAATTCCGCTTACCGATGGATTTCGCCGAGGTCATGCCGGAAGAGAAGGAATGGATTGTTAATTCAGTGGAATACTGGCGACACCGCAATATCTTCTCCCGAACACGTAAGGCCGTCCTTGATTTCCTCGGAGTGGATATTGGAACACTTCAGAAATGCGGTATCGCTACAGAGATCAACCCGGGAGGGCTGATGAGCGGCATCCCGGATTATGCCTGGGTGATAGATACCGGACTCGATGCGATTATCGAACAAATACAAACCCGGAAGAAAGAACTTGATAGGGGCGATCAGGATGAATCCCAGCAATGGCATTTCCTCGAAGGCGCCGATATGTCCCTCAAAGGCCTGGTGACGCTGGCCAAACGTTACGCCGCCCTGTCCCGCGAGATGGCGGCAAACGAAAGTGATACCGAACGAAAGAAGGAACTTGAAGAGATCGCTGATATTTGCGAACGGGTACCCGCTAAACCTGCCCGATCTTTCCGCGAAGCTATTCAGTCGGCGTGGTTCTGTGTCCTCGGGGCCTGGTTCCAGACACCAAACATTGCCGTATCCGCCCCGGCTCGGTTTGCCCAGTATACATATCCTCTTTACAAGCTGGATAAAGAAGCCGGCCGCATTACGGAACAGGAGGCGATTGAACTCATTCAGTTCTATTTCATCCGTATCCAATCGCTGGGTCAGGTATTACCGCCCCAGGGATTCAAATATTCTCAAAGCCGGGTGGCCGTTCAGCTCTCGATCGGCGGACTGACTCCTGAGGGAGGCGACGCCACTAACGATGTGGACTGGCTGGTACTTGAAGCCAAAAGACAACTAATGATCCCTGAACCGCTGGTCGCTCTGCTCTACCACGACAAGCTCTCCGACGATTTCATGATGAAATGCGTGGAGTTGATCCGTACAGGTATAGGTCAACCGGCAATTCATGATGCCCGAAAACTGGTAGCGCGAAACCTGTATCATCGTGAAGGCATCTCCCTTGAAGAAGCTCGAAACCAGTGTGTAGTGGCCTGCGTGCAGGACGCAATTCCGGGCTACTCCGATGGATTCTGGGAGGGAAATTTCAACACTGTCAAGATGCTGGAACTAGCGCTCAACAACGGGGTAGACCCTCTTACAGGTACCCAGATTGGACTTCAGACCGGTGATCCGGAAACATTCGAAACCTACGATCAGCTTTATGAGGCCGTTCTCAAACAACTGGAACATTTTGTCGGCATCATCCGCCAGATCGCCCGGACAGCATGGAATATCGAAAGGGACTTCCCGGTGCCTTATTGTTCGGCACTGGTTCATGACTGTATCGAGCAGGGAAAGGACATTACTCAGGGAGGAGCGCGCTACTCACTGAACAACGGCACAAGCTTCGTTGGAGTAGTGGATCTGGGCAATTCGTTGACTGCCATTAGAAAGCTGGTTTATGAAGACAAAAAAATCACCATGAAGCAACTTGAGCACGCTCTGGCCGCCGACTGGGAAGGTTACGAGGATATCCTTAAAATGTGCCTCGATGCGCCTAAATACGGTAACGGTGATGATAATGTGGATGAGATAGTCAGGGAGCTGTACCGTGTGTGCTGGGACGAACACCAGAAATACAAAGACTTCCTGGGCCGCAACATCGCGCCGGAGGCCTACTCGGTATCTTCACACGCAGCGCTGGGAGAATTGACAGGCGCACTGCCAAATGGTAAAAAATCGCGACTAGCCATGACGGATGCTTCGGTATCTTCGCAACACGGCACAGACGTGAATGGACCGACAGCACTCATCAGGTCAGCTGCCGGCGCCATCGATACGGAGAAATATGGGACAAGCCACTTTAACATGCGGTTCCACCCAACAGCATTGAAAGGCACGGAAGGAGCCAAGAAGTTCCTGGCGTTGATGAAGACTTATTTTGACCTGGGTGGATATCACGCCCAGTTCAATTGTGTGGATGCTCAGACCTTGAAAAACGCTCGGGAGAAACCAGAAGAGCACCGTAATCTTATTGTAAGGGTAGCCGGATTCAGCGCCTATTTTGTTCTACTTGATCAGATCGTTCAAGATGAAATTATTGACCGCACAGAGTTGCATATGAGCTAGGTAGATTAGAAAGGTACTCATTACAAAAAGGGGTGACCCGGTCAGGTCGCCTCTTTTTCATCTATCCGAACACACCATTTAATGTAGCTACTGTTGGCAACCAGCGATAATGGGACACTTTTTGAACCGAACACTTTGGCATCAT
>CAZWIP010000086.1:0-12085 GCA_964634125.1 uncultured Dehalococcoidia bacterium | reverse complement strand
CATCTATTTCGCTCTGATCAACGATGCGCTGCTTAGTGTGAACACGCCCTAATTGCTATAGCGACCGGTTTCAATTCGATATTGACGAAGGTGAGGAACTAGATGAAAAATTCTTTTATTCAGTTCCAACCTCATTCTTTGCCCTTGATCAACGTATTCCCAAAATTCTCCGTGAACTGATGACAGAAGCAGAAGGGTGCCTCAAAAGTAACTTTCTTACTGGAGCATCGGTTTGTGCAAGAAAAATGATTTATGAGTTAGCCATTCTGGAAGGCGCTGAAGGTGATAATTACGAGAATCGTATTAAGTCGTTAAAACAAAAACGTACTGACGTTGAGGAAGAATACTTCGATACACTGTTGACCATTCAGCAAGTAACAAGTGAAAAAGTGCACGAAGAATCTTACGACGGCTGGGATGCTAAGCATCTAAGACTAATACTTTCAACATTGAGTGAAATACTCGGCCTTATGTATGTAATTCCCGAATTACGAAAGGAAAAACGAAAATCTATTTTATCGCTCAAGGAAGAGCTAATGGGCACCAAAGGAAAACCTAGTAATTAGCATAACAAAGGCTTGTTATGCGAGAAGTAAACCACCACAATCCTACCCTTAGAGAAACAGTGTAACCCTTTTTTTGTCCATTAATCATATGTTTCTTGAATAGCAAAAAATGCCTATTTATCCATCGTAAAAATCCCCCTTTCTTCAGCCGAGTTTTTTGGACGCAATAATTGCACACCAATATGTATATATATGGGGGACTTCAAACTGCTACCGGTTGCCCAACAAAAGGCACGGTTAATGGAGATCATCGAGGAAATAACGGTCTACCGTAATCGGGCCATCGACCTCCGTTTTAGGGAACTCCCCCTCGGTGCATGAGTCATTTTTGGATCGCACTACCTTTCTTATGGAAGATAAGCGCTCCAAAAGGGGAATCCCCAAATCAGCTACATCCTTCGCCCAAAAACCTCATGCTCCAAAAGGACTTCCTATTTGTCATCCCAGCTTTGTGCTAGCTCCCCGGCATCAACTTCATGCCGATTTTCAAGGAACAGGTCATAAATAGTGGCACTGATCAGCCCAGATGCAAAACGAACAACAGCCCATCTCATCTCAGGCAACAGACGCCAAGGAATCAGCCATTTGCTCCAGCCCGCTTTGCCTCCAATGCCGGAATGATCGCTTCACGTATGTATATCCCGAGGTGTATTGTTTGTTCAGTTGCCCAGGCGCGTTTGAGAAACGCCTCGATCATGGCATCTTGTGCCTGCGAGTTTGACGGTTCCGCATAGAACGCCCACTCCGCCAGGTGACATGCAAGTCGGACGTCCGTGTTGGCCAGTTCACGAGCTCTGGCTGCCAGTGCCTCGACTCCCCCTGCGAGCTGCGCGATTTCCTTCGCCTCAGTCTCAACTGGGGCGGGATCGACATGCGAAGGTCGGTCGTCCCACCAGCCAGTATATTGATTGATTAACATGCGAGAGATGTCCTTAGCCGTGACATGATGTGGCTGAAGTTTGGGGTTGTTCGCCATGTACTCGGGCAGCTCCACCGACTGAAATACCTGGTCTTTTCTCAGCGTCTGGTCATTAAGGCCGGCTATGGTGTGATCGACTATATACTTGAGGACCTCGACGACATCCAGCAACGCCATTCGAATCTCCTCTCTGCCGTAGATCACATCACCGTGACCTGGCAGCAGGATTTCTGCGTTCAGCGTTGCCATCTCTTCAACCGCTTCTGCCCATTCTTCAGGGTGTCTTTGAATTCTACGAGGGTTTCCAACATTGGGCAGCATCTGGATATAGAAGTCGCCGGTACAGAGTACCTTTCGCCCCGGGGCCCATAACCAGGTGGCATCGTCGGTTTCGCCCCGGTGGTGACGCAACACGAAGGTCTCTCCCCCGATCTGAAGTTCTAAGGTATCCCGGTACGTCTGAGTTGGCCAGATAAAATCAACCTCACTTTTTGGCCAGTCCTTCAGTTCCTGCTGATTATGGCGTGAGTACAGACCACGCAACCGGATGTAGCGGTTGAACCAATCGATGGTATTCTCATGGGCAATGATATTCTGCGGCATCTCCCCCGCCTTTTCAAATGCCCATAGGCCATACGCATGATCAACATGTGCATGCGTATATATGGCTGTGTGGAACGGCTTGTCACTCACGCTTCGGATCGTTTCGAGCAGTGCCGGGCCGTGACAGGCCCCTCCGGTATCAACAAGTACGATTCCATCATCGGTTTCGAATATGCACATGTTGGCAAATGGCATTCGAACGAACCAGGTCCGGGACGCAACCTGGGTGATCGTAGTCTTGGCCCTAGAGTCCTCGACGGCGGCGCCGCTTCTTTGGAAAAATCCCCCGGCTACTGCTTGTGAAAAGGGCCCCCACCCCGAGGCGACTTCGGCAATATGCGCACCGATTTCCTGCAACTCAACAAAAACGTCCTTCATTGTCATTCCTCCTTCCTGCGGTTGTCTAGTTTGCATATATACCGAGGATGGCCACAAGTATGCTGACTTCCCTATGTAATGAAATAGAGATGTCCTGTGTGTTGTGGCAAACTCGCGGCCTGGACCTCATGAGCGTGTAGCCCAGGGACTATTGCATCGACTCGGGCATAGGCCATCCTCTGAAGGGAGACCAGTCCATCCAGGCATTGGTCAAGGATTCGGTGTCGATTTTGAAGTTAGGCGCTATCGGTCCATTGTGGGCATCCGCCAGTATCAAATCATACATCCGCTTTACGATCTGCGGATTGTCTTCTGCGATACTGTGAAGTTGTTCTGGATCATTTCGCATGTCGAAAAGTTCCGCCTCTTCACCATTGGTTCGGCAAATAAAGACGTAATCACCCTCCCGGCACCATACGCTCAGCACGTAGCCACAGGTGGCATAATCGCGGACTTTGGTCTTGGTACCCTCAAGTATGGGCATTAAGTCGCTGCCTTCCAATGGATACGGTGGGCTAACATTCAGGTAGTTCAGCACAGTCGTGCATATATCGTGATGCTGCACCAAAGCCTCGCTCCGCTTCCCGGCCCCAATTCCGGCAGGATGACGAATCATCAAAACACAGTCAACCACCTGGTTATACATGGCGGCGGGACACTTGCCCCATATGCCATGCTCGCCCAATTGGCCTCCGTGATCCGAAGTGATAATGATCAACGTGTCGTCGAGCAGACCCAGCTCGCGCACCTTATCCATGAACTTTCCGAGCCACGTGTCCACCATGGTTACTTTCCCGGCATACAGCGCCTGCGTATGCTTGATTTCTTTTTCGGACATCAGCAGGTGAGGCCATGGACCGTAGCCGGGCAAGATAACCTCGACGCCGTCATAGCCGGCATCATAGAGATCGGCGTACTCCTGAGGGGGATCAAAGGGCTCATGGGGATCCCAGGCGTCTACCAGAAGGAAGAACGGCTCTTCTGCCTCACGGCTGTCCTCCAACCACTGAATGGCTGCCGTGAAGGTCCGGGGAGCAAAATGGTCCTGTTCCCCCTCCCATTTGGCCCAGGTATTGGCCACGTACTTTTCAACTATATCCTTCATCTGCGTATCCCTGAAAGCCGGGAGCAGCCAGCGGTCAAGGTCCAGTTTCTTGGCGAGCGCCTTGACTCCATACGCGTCGCTCTCGTGCCCCCGAATGAAATCATAATGGTCAAACCCTCGATGGTAGTTCATGGCAGCAGAAGCGGTGTAGGGAGCCGTATCGCTGATAAGCGCCGTTCGGTACGTGCCGGTGTGAGAAAGCGAAACATAACTCGATCTCTGGCCACGCAGCATTTCCGGCAGGGTTGCCAAGTCCCATGGGATAGGTTCCCAGCCAGGCATCAATGCATTGGGTCTTCCCAGGAAAGTGGCTCCGGCTTTGAGGCTTTCATCTTTGGAGGGAAAGAACTCCTTGGTGAAGGGGAATACTCTCATGCCGGTCAAGAGTGCACGCCGCACCGGTATGGTGGGAAGTGCTTCGGGCACGGCTCGATCGAATACCATGCTTTCTTGCGCAAAAGCATCGAAATTGGGGGTCTTGACCCACTTGTTACCATAGCAACCAAGATGATCGGGGCGCAGGGTATCTGACATGACGATGATAACGTTCATTGGAATCTCCCCTTCGTTGTTTTGTGGATTAAGGCGTGATTGTCTCGCAGGTTGCCCCTCATGCACTTGGTTCGTGCCAATGGAATTCCCGGAAAGGTGACCAGTCCATCCATCTGACGCCCTCGCGCTCGATATCGATCTTCCAGTCGGGCAGGATGGGGCCTCCATCCGCATCCGTGAGTATGAGATCGTAGAGGCGCTTGACGACCTCTGGCTTACCGGAGGCAATGTTCTCGTGCTGCTCGGGATCGTCCTTCATATCGAAGAGCTGCGGTTCATCACCCATGGTGCGACAGATAAGAACATGATCGTCAGTGCGACACCACACGTTCAATGCCATGCCGCACGTGGCGTAGTCCCTCACCTTGGTCTTTTTCCCCTCCAAGATAGGCATGAGGTCTTGACCTTCGAGTTCATACGGGGGCTTATCGACCCCAGCGAAATTCAAAATAGTGGTGCATATATCCTGATGCTGAACAAGGGCATCGCTCCGCTGGCCAGCTCCAATACCATCCGGATGCCGGATCATGAGGACGCAATTCATCAACTCGTTGTACATTCCCGCAGGGACCTTACCGGCCATCCCATGCTCGCCAAGCTGGTGACCATGATCAGAGGTGATAACGATGAGCGCGTTCTCCAGAAGGCCCAGTTCGCGCACCTTGTCCATGAACTTCCCAAACCAGGTGTCGACCATTGTTACCTTCCCAGCATAGAGCGCGCGCATGTGATGGATTTCCTTCTCGGTCATATTGTCGGTCGGGCCGTAATAGGGCTCGATAATCTCATAGCCCGTGTATCCTGGATCATAGAGATCCACGTAGTGCTGCGGAGGATCAAACGGTTCGTGTGGGTCCCACTCATCGATACACAAGAAGAAAGGATCCGTTGCCTCTTTGCTGTCCTCCAGCCACTGAATGGCAGCTGTAAAGGTTCGCGGAGCGAAATGGTCCTCCTCCTCTTGCCACTTGGCCGTATTTGCCAGGTACGACCCCAAGAGATGCTCCCAAATCGAACCCTTGTACCAGGGAGGCATGAAGCGGTCCATATCCCACTTCCTAGCCAGTACCGGCACGCCGAAGGCATCGGTCTCATGTCCCCGAATGAAGTCATAATGCCGAAAACCGCGGTGGTAGTTCATAGCCGGTGAGGAGAAATAAGGGGCGGTATCGCTTATCAAAGCCGTTCGATATTTCGCATACGGGGTGACCCCCACCTGTTCGAAGCCCGCCAGAAACCAGCCTTGAAGCATCTCGGCCAGCGTGGCCTGATCCCAGGGAATGGGTGCCCATCCTGGCATGTTGGTGCCCGGTGTCCCTGAGAAAGTCTTTCCCGAGAAGTCGATTTTATTGGTAAGCGGAAAGAAGTTTTTATCGAAGGGGAACACGCGCAGTCCGGTGAACATCGCGCGACGCACCTGAAGTGTGGGAAGGGCTTCGGGAACCGCCTTGTCAAACACCATGCACTCCTTGGCGAATGCGTCAAGGTTGGGAGTTTTCATCCATGTGTTTCCATAGCAGCCCATATAGTCAGGGCGCAAGGTATCCATCATTATCAATATAACGTTCATCTCATCCGCCTTTCATTTCTTGACTCAGACTCGAAGTTCCACCGGATCTATGCCGTCGGCAAGTATTATGTTTATCGGTGCCTCCGGTCAGCCATCAGGGCTCAAAGAGCCGAAACGTGTTCAGTGGCGTCGGGTGCTGGACATACTCAAGGAGCAGGTCCATAGGCTGCCACTTGATGGTCTCCCAGTTCCCCACATTCTCGCCCTTTACCCACAGTTTATCGCCCCATACCAGCGGGATAATGGCATATTCGTCATAGATATGCTGCATCATCTGTTTGGTTAGCTCATTTCTTTCGTCAATCGGTGCTGCCAGAGTCTGCTCCGCCAGCGCGTCCATCTCCGGATTCTCATAATGGCACATCCCCAGGCTCTTGCTGTAGAACTGGTCGATCATGTACTGCTCCCAGGGTTCAAAGGGACAGCCCAGCGTCCATCCCCCGACCTCGCCTGACATCCCACGGGTCGGCAGTTTGATCAGTGCTGCAATCCCCTGTTCTACGAGGCTGGTGTCAAGCCCAATGGCTTCCCAATATCCGGACACGGCCAAGAGTACCTCCTTCATTTCAGAGGCCTGAGTGCCATAAGGGAGCAGCCATAGCTCCACGGAAAAGCCATCGCCATATCCCGCTTCTTTCAGGAGCTCTCTGGCTCGATCCGGGTCATAAGGGTATGGCTCAAATTCGTCGCTCCATGGAGTGGTGGGAATGATGCCAATCGGTTCGGCATAACCTGCGAAAATGGCTTCCGCGATCGCTTCCTTGTCGATCGCCAGGTTCAGGGCCTGCCGCACTCGCTTATCCAAGAACGGCAGGTCCGGATCGTATGTTTCCCGCTCCGGAAGCCACTGCCCCCACAGACTGATATTTAAGCGTTGCGCCTTCTCGATGGGCACTATGGTTCCGTCCCTTCCTGATTGGAGTTTAACCGCCGTGTCGGCCGAAACCTCCACGATGTCCACGTCACCCGTCTTGAACATTGCTACACGCGTAGTCTCCTCTTTTACTTCCAGAAACTCCATGTACTTATACTCCGGAACAACACGCCAATGGGTCCATTCCACCGCTTCAAGCTTTATGGATTGGCCCAGCCTATACTTAACAATCTTGTATGGCCCTGTGAAAATGGGTTTCCGGTTGGCTGCATCCGGGCCGACCTCTTCGACATATGCCTTGGAGAATATAGGGACACACACTCTCTTAGAAGAACTCATCCAGTGAGGCGCGTAGGATGCGACCGGGTCTTTGAAGTACATCACGACCTCGTAGGGAGAAGGGGTCTCTATTCGATCGAGGACGGGACCAACCATATTCTTTACATCGACAGCCGTGCTCCGGCTCGGTGTTGTTATGGCAGCCTCAAGAGAGAACTTCACGTCTTCCGCCGTCATTTCCCCCCACCCATCGTGAAACTGCACCCCTTCCCGGAGCCAGAAATGGCACGACATCCCGTCCTCCGAAACCTCCCACTTGGTGGCCAGACCGGGGATCAATTCATGGGTATCACGGTCGACATACGTCAGATAGTCCACCGCGGGGTTTATGAAGCTCCGGAATGTAAATATGCTGCCCCAGGGCATAAGGTCGCCCAAGCCAACAGACTTCATTGCGACTTTGAGGGTATCGGTGGGGACAGCCGGACCCGCTGGAGTTGTCTTAGTTGGTTGGGTAGGTGTCGCCGTCGGGGTCTCTGTAGGTGCGGTCGTCCCGTTCTCGACATCCCCATTATCGCCATTACCTCCACATCCCCACAGCCCCGCCAATACCAGTGCCAGGATCAATAGTAGCGCCGACCACTTGCTCATAAATCTCTCCTTGATTTTCTTTCTCACCCTAAAACCAATCCGGACTCTCCGATCGGAATCCGGAAGATGGGCTTTAAATCAATGGGCACGATTGGTATACGACTTAAGCCGATGTCATCGAGCGGCTGGGCCGATACGTGCCACCGCGGTGAATAGAACTCAAACCACCCCAGCGTCACCAGGCGCTCTCTAGAGCAAGATCGTTAATAGATAGGACTTCGACGTTGTCTGGTTATCCGCTGTTGTCCTTTGCCATCTAACGGAGTTCAACCATTCCCGAAGGCCAGAAAAGCTCAGAGATCAAATGCTGCGAACCTCTCAGCGAGAGGATGATTCCGGCAGTATTATTGGCAGCTCATTCGATTCATCTGATGTCCAGGACACAGTGACAGACCGCCATACGTTTTGTGGTTTCTGAATAATTATCGCGATTTTATCAAATATCTAGCTAATTGTCAATATCACTGTATTCATGCAATTAATACAAAGTATAGTCTGTTAGATCATTGGATGATTGTGGCTATTGTCTCATTGCTGCAAATAATGTTATAATCCTCCATCAATTAGCTGACGCGATAGACTCGATATCATGACTTGGCAAATATCGCCTCCATGAATTCCTTTGGGCCCACCTTGCCGGACAAATAACGGGAGGAATCGAATCCCAATGGCAACAGAAGCTGTGCCGTCCATGGTTGACGAACTTGATCTGCAATTGATCAGAGAACTGGAAACCGATCCCAGGAAGATCAATTCCGATCTGGCATCGGAACTTGGCGTAAGCCCGAGTGTGGTAAGCCGGAGATTGCAGAAGCTTATAAATAAGCGTCTTCTAAGAATCGTGGCGCTTACCACCCCAGCGGCGATCGGATATGGGGTGCGAGCAGCTATTGCGATAAACGTCCATCCGTATGCAGGCGATGTGGTGGCGGACCAACTGGCCGAGATCCCGTCTATGCGGGTGGTGCTCGTTACCACGGGTCGCTATGACATATTCGCTTGGGCGATTTGTCGAGATACTGATGACTTCCTCAATTTATTGACAGCCAAATTGAACACCATTCCAGGCATACAAAGAGCTAACATTATGATGGGTGTTAAGCATGTTAAAATTGACTATGGCTCGGCGGTATCTCATAACCACACGCCAATCCGGCCATCTTTGCCTTCGGTTCTCGATGCCGTTGACCTTGCCCTTATCAAGGAATTGGAAGCTGACGGGAGGCTGAACACCACCAATCTTGCTCAAAAAGTCGGTGCCAGTTGGTTAGTAGTACAAAATAAAGTGCAGAGGCTTGTTCAGGAAAACATCATCGGATTCATGGCCATGCCGAACATGCCTGCGCTGGGTTATGAAATACCTGCCGTCGTATTGTTTCAGACCGATCTTGCTGAAATTCGGACAGTGGCCAAGAGACTCGCAGAGTTCAGCGAGGTCAAAAATGTGATGATAGTCGCGGGTAACTATCAAATACTGATATGGGTGCTTTTTCGCGATACCCAGCACATGTCGGGTTTCTTACGGAATGAGATCCGGCTTACACCCGGTATTTTAACGTATGAGACGCTCGTTGGTCTGCGGTTAGCCAAATTCTCGACCAAGCTACTAACACATCTCGGTTACTCACGTGAATCACGGGCCAGTAGCACTGTGAAAGTTATCAATGATGTGTCTTAAAATGATTAGAACCATCGCTTCAATATGAGCTTGAGCATTCGTCACCGGACACTGAGCAAGAGCTGGGCCGCACGTAGGTGAGAGATAACTGAAGCTATGTTTTAGGAGTGTCGGATAGCTTACCCCTCGTGGAGAGGATTGCCAAAGTCAAGGAGTGAAGATATATGCAAGTATACATCCTCAAAAGACTTTTATTTGGCGTCGTGACCCTTATCGGGCTAAGTGTTATCGTCTTCGGGATAACCCGGGCATCGGGTGATCCGATACCTCTTCTGTTAGGTACCCAGGCAACCGCAGAACAAATAGAAGCCGAACGCGAGCGGCTGGGGCTGGACGAATCCTTGCCGGTCCAGTATTGGAGATTTGTCAATGAAGCGGTGGCTGGGGACTTTGGTGACTCCCTGTTCTATCAAGAGCCAGCCTCAGAGATGGTGATGGACAGGTTCCCCGCTACCCTCAAATTGATTTTAGTTTCTATGGCATTTGCTATCCCCCTGGGAATCCTCCTGGGGGTTCTCTGTGCCATCAAACACAACAAAATGATCGATTTTTTGGGAAGAAGTCTGGCACTCTTCGGCCAGGCCCTTCCGATTTTCTTGGTGGCAATATTACTGGTGCTATTGTTTTCGGTGAGGTGGGAGATATTCCCTGCAGCGGGCATGAGCGGGCCCAAGAGTTATGTTCTGCCATGTGTGACCATCGGTTTATTCATTGTGGCTGCATTTACCAGGCTGACTCGCTCCGCAATGCTGGATGTCTTGGGGAGTGACTACATCGCTTTTGGCCGGGCCAGGGGCCTCTCGGAGAAATCGTTGGTGCTAAAGCACGCCTTGAAGAACGCTGCCATACCGATTTTGACCTTTGTGGGGCTTCTCTTTACGAGGCTGTTGGCGGGTACAGTTGCTGTCGAGGCTGTTTTTGGCTGGCCGGGGATCGGGTTGCTGGCATATGAGTCTGTTATATCGGGGGACTATGCGATCATTCAGACGATTGTCCTGCTCGTCGGCGCCATGGTTATCGGGATCAACCTCATCATCGATCTGTTGTATGGGCAACTGGATCCGCGCATCAGGTATCAATAGGCTATGAGAGGAACGTAAGCATTGTCAAGGCTTTTAGAAGTCGAAGACCTGAGAACGCATTTCTTCACACGGAGAGGTGTAGCCAAAGCGGTGGATGGCATCAGCTTCACCCTCCGCCATGGAGAAAGCCTGGGGCTGGTGGGAGAATCCGGATGCGGCAAAAGCATGACCTGCCTCTCTATCTTGAGGCTCGTGCCAGAACCTGCAGGGCGGATCGTGGGGGGACGAATTCTCTTGGAAGGTGAAAACCTCCTCGAAAAGAGCGAGAAAGAGATGCGCAAAATCCGGGGCGGTCAAATAGCGATGATTCCCCAATCACCGATGACTGCCCTCGATCCGGTGTTCTCAATCTGGAGTCAACTTTCGGAGACGATAACGCTTCATCAACATATTCGGGGCAAGGCCGCATGGAACCGAGCCGTAGATTCTCTGCGCGAAGTGCGGATTCCCGCCCCGGAAGACCGATTGCGTGCCTATCCCCACGAACTTAGCGGTGGCATGCGTCAGCGCGTAATTGGTGCCATGGCACTGGCATGTGAAGCGAAACTAATCCTTGCTGACGAACCCACTACAGCTCTTGACGTTACGATCCAGGCTCAATATCTAACGCTGCTCCGGGAAATGAGGGCAAGACTGGGGGCAGGATTGATATTCATAACCCATGATCTCGGCATTGTGGAAAGTATATGTGATCGAGTGGCAGTGATGTACGCCGGTAAGATCGTCGAAGAAGCCCCGGTAGAAATCATTTTTAAGTCGCCAAAGCATCCATATACGCAAGCACTCATAGAATCCGTCCCGAAGCTGGACCAGAAATCGGACCGACTCCAAACTATCGATGGGCAACCTCCGCCACTTTATGATGTCCCGGCTGGATGCGCCTTCCGGCCCCGATGTCCCGTGGCAACTGATCAATGCGACAAGACGCCCTCGCACATTCAAGCACAAGAGGGTCATTGGGTTCGGTGTTGGCGATGTCCATGAGAGAGATTGAATATGAGCACACTGGTTGAGGTTCAAAAACTGAAGAAATATTTCCCGGTTCGCAAGAGGGGTTTCTTTTCCCGTGAAATGCGCTGGGTAAAAGCAGTGGATGGCATTAGTTTTCGTATTGATGAAGGCCAGACGTTCAGCGTGGTGGGTGAATCGGGATGCGGCAAGACAACGTTATCCAAGATGATCTTATTATTGGAAAAACCGACAGAAGGGACCGTTCTGTTTCGGGGAAACGATATAAATCATATGAACCGGGACAAGATCAAGAAATATCGAAATTCAGTTCAGACCGTATTTCAGGATCCGTATGGATCTCTAAGCCCAAGGCTTCGAGTACGATCTATTGTCGATGAACCTCTGCATGCCAGCGGATTGTACACCAGAAAAGAACGTCAGCAACGGATCAAACGTGCGCTGGAAGAAGTTAACATGGACCAGGATGCAATGAACCGCTATCCCCACGAATTCAGCGGTGGGCAGCGACAACGCATCGCTCTGGCGCGAGCTTTGTCTACCAGACCCAGCATCATCGTTCTTGACGAACCAGTGTCAGGACTGGATGTTTCAGTTCGTGCCAATGTAATGAATCTGCTTAAGGATTTGCAGGATGAGCTTGGATTGGCATACCTTCTCATTGCTCATGATCTGGCTACCGTCCGGCATATGAGCCACCGTATTGGGGTGATGTATCTGGGGAGAATGGTGGAAGAAGCACCCAGTGAAGAGTTCTACTCTGATCCGCTTCACCCATACAGCCAAGCTCTGCTGGCTGCGGCAGCCTCACGGGGAGGACTGGACTGCGATGCCAGCCTTCTGGAAGGGGAGATTCCCA
>CAZWIP010000085.1:0-12118 GCA_964634125.1 uncultured Dehalococcoidia bacterium | reverse complement strand
TTCGATTACATCAACGATATCAAAAGAACTCATGGGTCCGTATTGGTTTAATATTGTAGCTCCCATATCTTGCAGCTTGTTGCTAACCGTTGCATGGTTTAGAGGCTTCTCGATCATTGCCTGGTTTTCACTTCCGATGAAAGTGGCAAATACTACATAGACCGGCATCTAAATACCTCTCAATGTGAGCTCTTTGGGTTTCGGTGCCTTAAGAAATCCGTTAAAAACAGATTCACTTAGGGGCAACTGATAGTACTAAAGTACCATGCGCATGACAGGAACTATATAGGCATATGCCTATTTTTAGGGGCAGAAAAGCCCATATTTACTCCATGGCCGAAGATTACAACCGTTCCATGCAAACAAAAAAAGGCCCTGATAAATTTGCCAGAGCCTTCCATTTCCTTGATGGGAAAGATTGGTTCGAATTCCAGTTATGTCTCTAGATTTGTCAATCCTTTACGAATAGCGAATTTCACCAGGCCGCTATGTCCTTTTACCTGTAGTTTTTCGGTAATGCTTGCCCTGTGGTTTCGGACGGTCTTGACGCTGATAACCAGCATATCCGCGATTCCTTCGTTCGAGTAATCTTCTGCTATTAGCTTTAGAACTTCTCTTTCTCTATCGGTCAAACTGTTATAGCGGTCGTCAATTTCAGTGCCCTTGTTCCGAAGGTCTTCTACCACCATTGTGGCCATCGATGGATACAAGAATGAATCCCCTTCGTATACAGTGTGAACCGCTGCAATCAGATCTGTAGCCAGTGCGTGCTTTGGGATGCATCCAGCAGCACCAGCTTTGATGCTGGATAGTATATATTCCCGGTTATCATGCTGGGTGAGAACAACAACCTTTATATTGGGATTTTGTTTGTGAAGGCGGCGAGTAGCTTCCAGTCCATCCATTTGTGGCATGGCGATATCCATAATTACTATGTCAGGCACCAGCTGAAGAGCAAATTCGATTGCCTCCCTGCCATTTGTCGCCTCTCCTATGACTTTGATATCAGTACCCATCGTCAGAAGAGCCCGAATTCCTTGACGTACAATTGAATGATCGTCTACTACCATCACTTTTATCTTTGCCATGCTTGGGTCCTTTTCAGGCTGGAACACTTATAGTGATCTGAGTTCCGCGGCCACGTTGTGATTCTATCCTGAATTTGCCGTCAAGTATTTCTACTCTTTCTTTGATATTCAAGAGACCCATTCCGCGCCTTTTGGTCTGAATGGCCATCCTTTTCTTAAGATTAAAACCTTTGCCATCATCTTCGATGGTGAGGATGAGGGAGTCTTTCTGGAATTCAAGTCTAATTCTAGCATTTTTGGCTCGAGCATGTTTGATGATATTGGTGGTGGCTTCCTGAATAATTCTGAATACTGCTGTCTCTACCCCGGCAGGCAGTTTCCTTTTCCTGCCTGTGGTCTCGAAATGTGCCTTGATACCTCCTCTTTCCAAATAGTCTTCGGCGTGCCATCTTGCCGCTGCAACCAGGCCCAGATCATCCAGCATTGTGGGGCGTAATTCGTAGATGATATTACGTACGTCAACAAGCATATTTGTAAGGGAAAGACGGGTTTCTCTCAAGCTATCTTGAACTTTCTCAGTTCCCCATGGTAACGCGGCAATAGATGCCTCTATCATGGCTGATGCACCGGTAAGGACCTGACTTGTCTGATCGTGCAATTCACGAGCAATCCTTCTACGTTCCTCCTCTTGTGCCAGGATAGCTTGTTGCAAGACTTCGCCACGTATCGCTTCCTTGCGTTGCAGTTCTTCATACAGCAATGCATTCTCAATAGCTGTACTAATCTGATGACCGATAGTGACTAAAAGATCCCTTTCTTCAGGGGAGAATATACGGTCATGCTCGGTTGCAGCAAACATAACCCCCAATGTTTTCCCTCTGGCCTGAAGAGGTATTAGGACTACCGATTGGAGCTGCTCGCTGGTTACAATGTTCAATGATTCCTTGGCTGCAAATTCAGAGGAATTAGAAAGCGATTCGATGAATAGAGGTTCCTTTGATTCCAAAACGCGTCCTACGTTGCCATCACCTATTCCGATAACTGAAGCTTCATTTGCCTGGCTATCACTTATTCCTCGATGAACTTTTAAGGTTAGTTTTTTCTCTTCCTGGTCCAGAAGGTAGATGCCGCCATATCTGGTGTTTAACACCTCAAGTATTTTATCAACGGCATTGGTCAGGGTCTTTTCCAAATTGAGAGATTGGCTTACTGTTTGTGCAACTTCATTCAGGACTGCGAGTTCCCGGTTTCGTTGCAGCGTTACTTCTTCCGCTCGCTTGCGTTCAGTTTTTCATCTTTCAAGTCGATACACGCAAGTGGAATTGGACTGAGTACAATTCTTTTACAGCAACTCAACTTTTAGTATAGGTGTTCTCAGAATACTACTGGTTTCCCCGATACTGTAAAATACGGGTCTACCCTCTTGTTTTGTTATCTCCAAGTGCATATGATGGTCTACTATCAGAGGGATATTGTAAGAATGTTTGAGAAAATATTGGTACCACTGGATGGATCAGAACTGGCCGAAGTAGCGCTTCCGTATGCAGAAGAACTTATGAGGAGGCTTGACTCTGAGTTGGTACTGATTTGTGTTAGCGAATCCGCTGATAAATCCGAGCGCAGAAATTACCTTGATGTAATTGCAGAAGAAATCAGACAACGTGCCCACAAATATCAGGAAAAATATCCGGACAAAATCGTCGCCAGGCCGCAATCGGAAACTGTTGTGATTGGCGGCAATCCGTCTGATGAGATTGTGGACTATGCCAACGAAAACGCAATTAATCTGACTATAATGGCAACTCATGGCCGGTCCGGTTTTAGCCGGTGGGCGATGGGAAGCGTAGCTGACAAAGTGGCCCGGGGATTATCGAAACCGGTGTGTCTGATAAGAGCCAAAGGTTCTCATGCTGAGATTCGTCCAGACTGTTTGGTGAGCCGGATATTCACTCCTCTTGATGGTTCCAAGACGGGGGAAGCCGCATTGCCGTATGTCGAGGTTCTTGCTAAAGAGATGGAGACAGAAGTCCTTTTGTTTCAGACTGTACCCAAAGATGATCGCCATGAAGATGTCACTTGGGGCGAGTTGCGTCATCAGGCAGACCGTGATGCCAAGATATACTTGCGGAAAGTTGAGGCCAACTTGATATACAATGGTGTCGTGGCGAAAACTGAAATTGCGTTTGGGGACAAACCTGCACAACAGATAATTGAATTAGCGGAGAGGACCCATTCTGCAGTAGTGGCCATGTCTACTCATGGTCGTTCTGGCGTGGACAGGCTGGTGTTTGGTAGCGTTGCGGAAAAGGTATTACGGGCTGGTACTGTTCCTCTTTTACTTGTGAGGGCGCCTGGATCTGAAACACCACGCGATGAAAATGATGGTGCTCGTTGCAATGTGAACCTCAATAACTGACCGCAAAACAAAGTACGGATCAGTCAAAATTCAGTATGATTTCCTCTAGCGACCGTTTGGGTACATGATGAACACTCTCTTCATCACGCCAGTAGTTGACATTCCCATCCGGAGGCATTGGTTCGATGACTACTGTTTCAGCGGGTTTCCCGAGTGCCAGTACCAGCAGTATCTCATATTGGTCCGGGATAGCAAACTGTTCGCGTAGTTTCTGATGGTTTATTGAGCCGACCATACAACCACCCAATCCTCGTTCCCTCGCGCCTAGCATGATGTTCTGGCTGGCTATTCCATGATCACACCAGATATTGGTTGAGATTTCAGTATCGCTAAGTACGATTATGTAGGCTGACGGTCTCTCCCCTTCAGCCGGGCCATCCCAATCTTTGAGTGATTTCGCGAAGGTAAGGGTAGAGAATACCTTTACGTTTGTATTTCTTGTATGCGAAAGGATGTACTTGAGTGGTTGTTGGTTCATCGCGGATGCTGAATGACGGGCAAGATCAACAAGGTCTTCCAATGTTTTTCGGTCAACGGTAACGCTTTCATCGAATCGGCGAAAACTGCGCGTGCTTTTTATGAGGTCATCAATCATTTGAGTAACTCCAACCAAAGGCCTACCCAACCATGTACGATCCGGTACCAACCGCAATCAAGCGACCTTCTTCATTATGAAGTTCCATACGAGCAACCGCTATTTTACTGCCGGAGCGTAAAATCGTAGCCACACCGGTGAATTCCTTACCCTTTCCCGGACGAAGGTAGTCTATGCGTAAATCGATGGTTCCCAGCCTGATGAATCGTTCTGCTGCCTTCTCTATGGACTGCCCTTTCATTTTACTGCGAAGATTGAAGAAGCTTGCCATACCACCCACTACATCAAGAATCGAAGCGGTAACCCCACCGTGTAATAAGCCTCTATAGGCATTACCTATTAAATCTTCTCGCATAGCAAATTTGACACAGAGGCTATCGTCTTTTACCCATACGACTTCCATTCCCAATACCCGATTGAACGGAGTATTCTGAATAAAGAAATAATTGGCGATTTCCATCAGCTCTTTATCATTCATGATATCCGGCACGTGATCAGAAAATTCAGACAGCCGTTCAGATTGATCTTTTTTAGTCATTTGCACTCTCCTGCTTCTCGTCTATTTTTTGTCGAAATGGATGGTCGTGCCACCAGGTTTTTCAGTTACAGTACCTTCTCGAAAGAGGTATTTGATGGCATTGGGGAAACGAGATAGGTCCCGGTACCAACTGCTATGAGGTCTCCTTTTTCATTGTGCAGTTCCATCCGTGTAACTGCTACCTTGTTGCCTTGACGCAAAATAGAACCGGTCGTCGTAAACACATTGCCTCTTCCTGGGCGTAGATAATCAATACGCAAGTCGATCGTGCTTACTAAAGGAGCTTTCTTTATTCGCTCTTCTTGAGGTAATCTGGCTGTTTTCTTGAGCCCGGTAATGAACATGAGATGGCCTCCCATGCTATCAAGCATTCCGGAGATTGCTCCACCATGCAAGATGCCCTGGAAAGCATTACCGATGAGGTCGTTTCGCATGGTCACGGTGATTATGTCACTATCCAGGTCTACGGAGTCTTTATCAATACCCAGTAATTTGCCAAAAGGACTTGATTCGATTATTGCCCGCAGTTCTTGACGTTCATGTTCATCAATCATACTTATATCCCTCTGACATAATTCCTGCCGATAGTAAACTCATGAATCTAACTTGTATTCTGCTGTGATACGGTTGTTTTGTCAATTGAGGAGCAATTGTGGGGATCTACTAGCCAACAATATACGAGGCCGTTCCAACTGCTATAAGGGCATTTTCTTCATTGTGCAATTCCATTCTAACCACTGCCACTTTCCTGCCAGTCCGCAAAATGTATCCGGAAGCTGTAAATTCCTCTCCAATTCCCGGCCGTAAATAATCCACTCTCATATCAATGGTGGCCACTTTTGTAAGCTGTTCCATCAGCTTTTCTTGGGACGTCCCCTTGATTGTCTTAAACAAATCAAGGAAGACTACAAAACCACCTGTGATATCCAGGATAGCAGAGATGACTCCCCCATGGAGCGTACCATAAACCGAGTTGCCCAGCAGTTCTTCACGCATATTGAAACGGACACATGCATTTTCGATATCCATCGAATCGGCGCTGAGGCCCAGCACTTTATTGAATGGCCTTATTACATTGAAGTGTTCTATTAGCGCCTGCACATCCTGTTTTTTAATGCTGTTGCTCATGGGCACCTCCGCATTCTACTGACTGACCGATTATACTCCTTCGCGCTAGCATTTGCAGTATAAACTCACGTGATATTGATCTGATTTATGGAACAGACTAATAGTATCTAATTATTCTATTGGACTGATAGGTTATCTCTATGCTAGACTTTTTCTTAGATCGTAGAGGGGAACAATCCCAGCGTTTGATTTAATCAGACACAACATGTTGGTTCGGCTCCTCTCCATCCATTATTGAAATATACTATGGAGGACAGAAGTGACTGATTATACTCAAATGTGGGCAGATCTTGGTTTGGATCCCGAGGCGCACGATGCTTTACTCAACGTACTTGGGAATGCATATCAAGATGTGTTTTTATCTCAGAGCAACCGCCCGGAGACTATGGGCTACTTCGATTTTGTTATGAGCGAAGTTCACGGATTGCGCATTAAGGAACTGATGGATGCCAAAGCAGAGGGACGAAAGATCATCGGCACATTCTGCGTATTTGTTCCTGAAGAACTTATCTTGGCGGTTGATGGAGTATGTGTGGGTTTGTGTGCTGGTGCCGACTTTGCTACCGATCAGGTGGAGAATTTATTACCACGAAATACCTGTGCACTTATTAAATCATTTTTCGGCTTCAAACTAGGTAAAGTGTGTCCATACATCGAGGCCACTGATATGGTGGTTGGGGAGACAACCTGCGATGGCAAAAAGAAAGCCTACGAGATTTTCAGGGAAATTCAACCCAACCTGTATGTCATGGAACTTCCCCAGATGAAGAACAGTCAGGATAGGGAAATGCTCAAAACCGAGTATTTGCGATTCAAATCCGAACTTGAGAAGATAACTGGAATTACCATTGATATGGATCGACTCAGAAAAGGTATTGAAATTGTCAATAACAAACGTAAAGCTTTGCACCGCCTGGCCACACTTAGAGCCGCGGATCCCGCACCGATTTCCGGGCGAGACGCTCTATTGATAAATCAGGTAGCATTCTATGATGACCCTATCCGGTTCACGGAGTCGGTCAACAAAGTCTGTGATGAATTAGAGACTTGCATCAGTAACACAGAGGGAGTGGCTCAGAAGGGGACACCTCGCATATTGGTATCAGGTTGCCCGATGGCTGTACCAAACTGGAAGCTGCCAACCATCATCGAAACTTGTGGAGCGGTCATGGTTGGAGAAGAATCCTGCATTGGAGAGCGTGGCCAGCGAAATCTTGTAGATGATTCAGTCACAGACCTGGATGGCCTGATGGATGCCATTGTGGATAGATATTTCCAAATCGATTGTGCTGTTTTCACCCCAAACAAAGATCGTATCGAGCACGTAGAAAGTATGGTGAAGGAATACAAAGCTGATGGTGTTATCCATTACTCTCTTCAGTTTTGTTCTCCATACATGATTGAATCTCATCCTATGGAGCAACACCTGAAGGCAAAGAACATTCCTATGCTGAGGTTGGAAACAGATTATAGTCAAGAAGATACGGGTCAATTGAAGACTCGGATTGAAACATTCGTGGAAATGGTTAGACAATCTGTGGTAATGTCGTGATTACGAGGGAGGATAATTATGGGAATGATCGTTGACGCTCGAGGTCTGGATTGCCCGCAACCAGTCGTGTTGACGAACAACGCCTTCGATGAATTCACCCAATTAACTACAATCGTCGATAACGAAGTCGCCAAGGAGAATGTCACGCGATTAGCCAAGAGTAAGGGATTTGCCGTGGAAGTTGAACAGAAGGATGGCGATTTTCATTTGCATCTTAAACGCGAAGGCCCGGAACCCGATAAAACGTGCAATCCGCCCGGTAGCGGCCCCATAGTGCTTCTTATTGCCTCTGATATTGTCGGGCGCGGCAGCGAGGAACTGGGGCAGCAACTTATGACTGCCTTCGTTCATGTCCTCCACGAGATAACCCCAAAACCAGACACTATCATATTTATGAATAGCGGGGTTAAACTGGTAGTAGTAGGATCGAAAGTGATCGAGGACCTGAAGGCATTAGAAGAGGAAGGGACCACTTTGCTTGCCTGCGGCGCCTGCCTGGGATATTATGATCTCAAGGAAAAGATCGGTGTGGGGCAGATATCGAACATGTATGATATTGCCTCAGCACTTTTCGGCGCGGGTAAGATCGTTAATCCCTAATCAATCACCGCGAGAGCTGAGGCTATTACGTAGCTAACTTGATAATACAATCATGCAATTTCTTTGTGTTCTCTGCGAACTCTGTGGTTAAATAATCAAGATGGAACAGCAAAAACCTCGCTTAACCGAGTCGGTTCAGGGATCGGGCTGAGCCTCCAAACTCGGTCCAGGGGACCTGGACAAGGCATTATGCGGACTGGAGATCCCATCCGATCCAAACCTGATTGTGGGTCTGGGGGGATTCGAGGATGCCGGCGTCTATAAACTCACTGACGATCTGGCTATCGTCCAGACCGTGGATTACTTCACCCCGATTGTCGATGATCCGTATGCCTTTGGGCAGATCGCCGTTGCCAATGCTCTGAGCGATGTCTATGCCATGGGTGGCAAGCCAGTCACAGCCATGAACATCGTCTGTTTCCCAATCAAAACCATGGACATCTCCATTTTGAGAGAGATACTTCGGGGTGGACTGGACAAGTTGATGGAGGCGAAGGTGACTCTGGTGGGTGGGCATAGCGTCGATGATCCGGAATTAAAGTATGGCCTCTCGGTAACCGGTGTGGTTCATCCTGAGAAAGTGGTGCTCAATTCCGGAGCAAAACCCGGTGACAACTTAATACTAACCAAACCTCTCGGTACGGGCATCATTAATACAGCTATCAAAGCAAACATGACAGACGAAAATACGATTGTTGCCGTCACACAGGAAATGGTTAAACTGAACAAGTCAGCCTCTGAATTGATGCAGGAGACAGGGGTCAATGCCTGCACCGATGTGACCGGTTTTGGATTTCTGGGCCATGCCTGCGAGATGATTCAAAATGGTGAGGTAGGTCTGGAGATCGATCACTCAACGGTATCCATTCTTGAGAAAGCCCCCGAGTTTGCGCAAATGGGCCTTATCCCTGCAGGAACTTATCGGAACCGGGACTTCCGGACCTCAATGATCGAATTTGCTGCAGGGATACCTGACTGGATTTCAGATGTCTTTTTTGATCCTCAAACATCGGGTGGATTGCTAATTTCAGTATCTCCGGAGAAAGTGGAGAATCTTCTTGATGGCTTGCATGGCACCGGATATACAGAAGCTGCTGTTGTAGGTAGAGTAATTCCTGATGTGCCAGGCAAGATTCTGGTTCGATAGATCAGATACGTGACCTGGTAGGTTGGTCTTGACAAACAGTATCCCTTTACGTATAGTGTCCACAATTGATTCTGCTGGTGTAAATTATGAGCGATCGTGACGATCATGTAAAAGTGAAGATTGTAGACTTATCGAGACGCCCTGGTTGCATTCACCGGCTGCTCATCCGTCTGATTATTAACGCAGCTGCCTTGTACCTGGCAGCTCAAGTGATATCCGGTATCCACCTTGAGGGCTTGAAATCTATCATAGTTGTTGCGGTGATTTTCGGGGTGGTTAACGCGTTTATCAAACCTGTACTATGGTTAGTTTCCTGTTTCCTTCAGCTTTTGACTTTTGGCTTGTTCACACTGATCATTAACGCTTTAATGTTGTATGTAACTCATTGGTTCGCTGATTCGCTGGACCTGAATTTTGACATCGATAATTTCATTTCTGCATTCCTCGGTGCGCTGCTTATCAGTATTGTTAGCTTCATTCTCAGTAAGTTTTTGAAATAGCGAAAATTTGCGTGTTCTCCTCATATTGATTGTAATTCTTTGGTATCTGCTATTGGCGTCATCGTATCTGTGAATTGACAAACCTGGAATATGAAGGCAGAATACGAGTCAGTGCAGCAGCAATACAGTTATACAGGGAGTGACAGTGGCTGACAAGATTGACTGCGATGAGCTTATCTCAATATCGAATCATCTTTTTGTTGAAACGTCTCTTTTTACCAAAGGTCTGGGTCTAACGGTTGAAACTATGGCGAGGGACAATGCTAGCATGAAGTTCACCAACGGGGATGATCTAACCGGGAGCGAAAGAACCCAGAATCTTCACGGTGGAGTCATTGCGTCTGTGATGGATATCACCGGGAGTCTGGCGGTATTTTCTAATCTGGTTTTCAAATCGAAAAAACAAACACTTCAGGAAAAGATCAAAAGAATTACCAGAATAAATACCATTGATCTGCGTATTGATTATCTCCGACCTGCTGCAGGCAATTTTTTTGTTGCTACGGGTTATCTGCTGCGCACGGGCAGGAAAGTAGCAGTTGCTCGAATGGAACTGCACAACGAAGAAGACAAACTCGTAGCAGTGGGTACCGGTTCGTATATTATTGGTTTGGCCTCAGAGTAGATACCTTCTATTCGTACTCTTTGGGCACCGCGCAAATCATTACCAGCGGCGCATTCTCCGATTTGTTCCTGTACTGGTGCATTTCATTCGGAAGGACCAGTGCAAAATCCCCTTTTTTAATCGGACGCTCCTCACCGTCTTCCGTCACCAATGCCCCCTGCCCTTCAATGGCGTAATTAAAATGCTCGAATGGATGTTGGTGATATGGGGTATGCCCGCCCGGTTCTATTGTAAATACGCGAACAGAATGAGTAGGAGTACCATCGCTTGCGGATATGGGAACCTGTTTGGATGCACCTTTGGCACCTTCCATATCTACTTTTACTTTATCGACCTGATCTAAACTGATTACTTTCATGGTGAATCCCCCTTAATGATACTGTAACAATTGGAGAAATCTGGATAGTCTAGGAATGTCACTCCATTATTCGGAAGCTCCTGATGATACTATAGAAATCGTCTTTATGATCTGAGAAATCGGCCACTGATGTTGAGAGAGTACAATTTATACCCCAAATGGTGTCATCGTCAATGGTAAACATCGATAGATTGTGAATTGATCCGATTCCAGGCAAATCACCTTCATATTCAATAATCGTAGATTCTTTGCCGTTTATAGTTGTTTTTACTCGGGAAAGCTCTTCATAATCGTCACAGACTGCTTCAATGCTTTGAGCTTCGGCTTTCGCCAGATCTTCGATCGTCTCAATATCCTCTGCCAGCGGTTCGGACACGATGGTAACATTGGGATGGTAACCCTGGCTAAAAGGTTTTCCTGCTATTAGTAAGATGTTGACATGTTCAACAGGTATGTCCATGTTATTGGTTCCGGTCCATTGTTCCGCAAATGTTTTGGCCTGTTCGATCAATGATGTATCAACTTCCCAATTTGGTGGATATGAGATGCTGAACAAGTTGTCACTGATGTGTGTAACAAAGTGGTCGGGTATAGTTGTTTCCGGGTTTAGCTCGTAGGGAAGAGTAGGCACGGATTTTTTGCACGCGATAGCCGTTACAAGTAATCCAACGGATATAACGATGACTGCAATGGTACGTAATGCTGTTTTCATGATGGCAGGCTTTCCCTAGCAAGGCTAACCCAGTCCTCTTATATCGGTGTTTCATCCATACTACCCTCTTGTACCGGGAAGGTCAATGAGAAAAGCGTTAAGCAAAGATAAGAAAAACGTGAAGCCGTGTGGTATGTTTCAGTTGCATACTTGTATGCTCGCATACCTCTTGTTTTGATGCGGACTTAGGAGTATAATTTCAGCATCTCTCCGTCACAGGTATCTCTGAGGCTAGCTCCCAAGGAGACTGTAAGATGAATCAGCGGTCCAAAAAGTTGGAGCGAGAGTCCACAGTCAAGAATACCTTCTTGAAACCTCACTTGTGGCGCAAGATCAATAATCTGAAGCCGGGGCACCATGCCTGCTATATCTTTAACACCAAACATGAACATCGAGCAGTCATCTCAGCTTTTATTCTCAGAGGAATTGAACTCAATCAGAAGGTCATCTACATTGCTGATCTCCCCGCGTTCAGGTCCATCGCTGACTATGTGTTTAGTGAAGGTAGGGAAATAGAAAAGTATATGGCTCAAGGTCAATTACGGCTCCTGACCGCAAAGGCAGTCTACCTTCAACACGAAGTTTTTGATCCTGACAAAATGATAGACTTCCTTCATGCTGAGATTGATCGGGCATTAGAAGAAGGGTATACTGCTCTGCGGATTACTGGAGAGATGAAGTGGGTCTTAAAAGGATTACCCGGTTCAGATCGCCTGGTAGAGTATGAATCAAAGTTGAAAACCTCCCTCCGAGGTAGCAAATGCGTTGCATTGTGCCAGTATGACAAGCGCCTTTTTGACACCGACTTGCTGAACACTGTGTCAGAACTTCACCCATACACGCTTCAAGGTTGACTGCTTCAATCCATTGTATAGACAAATCCCGTCGCGTTTCTGAGGACAAGACAAGCTGAGACTAG
>CAZWIP010000084.1:0-12255 GCA_964634125.1 uncultured Dehalococcoidia bacterium | reverse complement strand
GGGCACGGCTTCGCCTTTGCGCTTATGGCGCTTTGGCGGATCCAGCCTCGCCCGAAGCGATCCTGAAGGATCGCGCTACGTGACAGGTGGAGGTAAAAGGCTTTTGAGCCCTAATAAAATGTAGGCTGAAATCAAAACTGATCAGCTAAAGACTATGCAGGAGAGAATTCACCTATCAATCCTGAATTCCCACTGACAACAACAATCGTCATAGTCAGTTCGGGGAGGCACTTTTATTGGAATGACTTGGATTTCGGGATTGAAATAATCTGCTATCATTCGCATGAGCTTAGGCTCCATTTCCTGGCAGATCAGCTTTTCGCGGCCCGTACCTTCTTTTTCCAATGATAGTAAAGTTGGGCAGGTAAAATAGGTGACTACGGCATGGTCATTGCTTTTCAAATCGATATGATAGTCGTAAATCCACATCCAGGGGCTGGCCTGAATGGCTTTCATCATCGTAGCCACATCATCGCCATGAATATTTAGAAGCTCTGTAATGGTCTTTAATTCAAACATCTGGGCTTTTTCCCAGACTTTAACATCGCAATCGAAGGCTTCATCGTTGCCCCACCTGTTCATCACAGTGAGGTACCAATGACCATCGACTCTAAGCATGTACTCGTTATACGTCTTGAGAAGTTTAAGAAGCGTTTCTTTGGAAAATTTATCATGACTGAATTCAGGATCATATTCGCCACTGTAATCGATCAATTCCATTTTTCGCCCTCCCGGCAATATCGTCTGGGAAAGTTTACCAGATTGTTTTACAGTTGACTAGCGTTTGCTAGCGATGGTTTCAGCTAACTCCTCATTGACAATCACAACTTGCGAAATTAAACTCATCTTTACATCACTTGCAGCCAGACAGTCTGCACAAGGAGGGAAATGTGTCATCTGATGTTACACTTCCATTTGAATACCAAACATGGTTTTTATTGCATGAAGTTGATACCGGGATACAGCGAAGCATGGAGAGCGAATTAAAAGCGTTTGGCATCTCTGTTATCGCTACCGGGCTTTTGTATATTTTGAAATCTTCAGATGAGCCAGTAACTCTCACCGAGTTGTCCGGGTGGCTTTTCCGCAAACCACACTCCATATCCGAACTGGTATCCAGAATGGCTAAACAAGGGCTGGTAACCAAAACTGCCGATCCGCACAAAAAGAAGGGGGTCAGGGTATCCATTACCAAAAAAGGTGATCAAATACTGAGTGAGTACATGGAAGAGATGCAGGTCATTCGTAGAATTATGTCTAGTTTATCCGAAGAGGAAACACAAACTTTTAGAGCGTGCCTGGAAAAGATACGCAAAAGAGTTATAGAAGAGCTTGTACTCAGTGCCCAGAAACCCTTTCCCTGGGGGATATTCCCAACAGAATAAAGAACCTTGACAAACCAGTTCTCGAGACAGTAGGATTACATAATCGTATACGAGCACGTATAAGATTATAATTCCGAAATTGCACGTGGGAGGTTCAAAATGTCTGATTATGATGCCATCGTCGTAGGAGCAGGCCATAACGGCCTTACAGCAGCTACTATTCTCGCTAAGAATGGACTCTCTGTACTCTGTCTTGAAAAAACAAATGGACCCGGTGGCATGGCCGCGACGAAGGAATTGTTTACGGGATTCAGACACAATGTGGGTGCGTGGATACTGCTTATTTTTCGTGACGAAATGCTCAAACGTCTCGAACTGGATAACTATGGTTTGGAACTAATCAAACCCCGCACTTCTTACTGTAATTTCGGAGCCCCTGAAGATCCTTGTTTCATCGGTTATAACGATACGGAAGAACTGACCCAACATCTATTGAACGACCACGGTCCGGAAGCTGTTGAAAACCTGGCAGGTTTGTTCGGCTATATGCAGAAGTTCAAAGACCTGGTTGACGAAGAAATGCTGAGAGCACCCAGATCACTCGATGCCTTGATCGCCAACGCGCCGGATGCAGAATCCCGGCAAATCCTCATGAACACCGTCTATAGCAGCGGTATGGACATCATCCGCCAGTTCTTCCCCGAACCAAACAAGTACAACTGCATCCTGGGTTCATTATGTGCTTCAACCATCGATGGAGTACGCATGGGTCCATTTACACCCGGTAGCGCGCTTTCACTGGCATATCACTATACCATGGGAGATGCTTATGATTTTCGAACGCCAAAAGGCGGTATCGGAGCACTTTCAGACGCACTGGCAAAATCAGTTGAGGATCGAGGTGGAACGATTCAGTATGGAACCCAGGTCAAACGCTTTTTGATCGAGAACAGAAAGATCACTGGGGTGGAATTAAAGAATGGTGAAAAGATCAGCGCCAAAATCGTGCTCTCAAGCCTCGATGCTCGTACGACATATATTGGCATGGTAGGTGAAGAAGAGTTATCATCCGATGTTGTACACGCAGTCAACGAAATCATATACAAGAATGGTTATGTCCAGATCCACATGACACTCAATGAGTTGCCCGAGTTCACAGGTCACGTAGCGTTCGCCAATGAGAACAACATCCGCTGGCTGATGTGCTACATTCCCTCCCCCGAGCATCTCTCGCACTGCTGGGACCAGTATCGTCGGGGTCAAATCCCTGACTCGCCAGCAAGTTACTGTGCCATACCCAGCGTTATGGACCCCAGTCTGGCACCTGAAGGTAAATATACGTGCACGATCTACTCACAATACTTCCCAACTGATATCCCTCAGGATAAACACAAAGAAATGAGTAATGTGATGGCCGAAAGGATGATCGACCAGATTGCCAGACATGCTCCTAATTTCCGGGGTTCAATCATGGATAAGGTCGTCCTTACACAACAGTATTTCGAGAAGACCTTCGGTATTACCGAAGGCGATTTCTGCCATGGCATGCTTCACCCCGGACAGATGTGGGAAAGACGTCCCATTCGAGGATGGTCGGACTACAAGACGCCAATTGAGAACCTGTATATGTGCGGTTCTGCCTGCCATCCCGGACCCGGAGTGACCTGCGCACCGGGCTATAACAGCGCCAATGAAGTGCTGAAAAACTGGAAGAAGTAGGAAATCAGATGGAAGAAAAATCGGGAAACCTTGAATTGCTGGCTGCCCCGTGTGGCCTCTATTGCGGTGCCTGTTCAATATACCAAGCCGTCAAAAGAAATGATACCGAATACCTCACTGCGGCGGCGGTTGGGATTACCGAAATGATGGGAATCCCTGCTGAAGCAAGCGATCTTCAATGTGACGGATGCCTCTCCGAAGTAAGAGCGATCCAATGCCGCGAGTGCTTGCTGCGCGATTGTGCCCTTTCAAAGGATTTGACTCACTGTGCCATGTGCAATGATTTCCCATGTCAGCAAATAGTCGATTTCAAAAATGACCAGTTCGCTCATCACAGTGAAGTTGTCGAAAACATTCGCCGTCAGCAAGATATCGGTATTCCGGAATGGATTGAAGAACAGCAAAAGAGGTGGCGTTGCCCAAGCTGCAATAATGAAACAGAGTGGTATGCAGTGCAATGTCATCATTGTGGAAATGCTTTAGAAGGGCATTTCTAGCCTTGCTTTGCTCGAGCCAGTAGTACGCGCAGGCCTTAAGCGAACAGGAACAGCAATTGTTGACCTTGATTCATTGGGTGCATTACGTTCTTTTAACATAGAAACCCTTGTATTGATTCAAACCTCAATTACAGATGGATCTAACTGGATCAGTTTGATCGGCAAACAGTGTCTTGACAAAATAGTTCGGCGGGCGTACAATATTGACCAAATGACAAAAGAAACCAACAGAATAATACCTGAATCTCGCTGGCGACTCCATAGGGTTATCGATAAGGCTCTCATCCTGAGTCGATCCCCGGGGGATTACGGAACAGGCGAACGATTGAATTTAGCCGAAATACGAATAATATATACGGTTGGTAGCAATCACGGAATCAACATCACTGAATTGTCAAATGAAATTGGTGTAGGTAAATCAACTGTCTCAGCCATAGTTAATCGACTGTATAGGAAGCAGTATATCAAGAAGCTAAAAGAAATCAGTAACAAAAAGAATATATTGCTTGAGTTGACAGAGAAGGGTGCTACAGCAAGGGCAGGATTCGAGAGGTTTCACCAGGATTTCATCTGGCGCCATGCGCAAGATCTAACTGTAGAACAATATAGCGCATTCAATGAAGTTCTAAGAAGAGTTGAGGAATACCTTGATTCCCAATTGAATGGGAGCTAGTTTTTTTCTGCCAATATAGTACGTCGGAAGAACTATAGTTCAGTATTCTCAAATAATGCGTATGTTTAAGGGTACGAGTAAAATCTCCCGAGGGAGGTCCCTGAAATGAGAATCGAAAGTAAGGTGATGGCGATCCTGTTGATGGTTGTATTGCTCGGTCTATCGATGTTAATAGCCTGTGGCGAAAGCGATGTAACAAAGTCAGAACCAGCCGATGATCCTTCTCCAGTAAGCCCTGTTCAACACGTACAGGTCCCCAATCTTCCACCTAAAAATCCCTATCTGGCAGATTCTGTATATGCGTTGGCACATGGTGATTCCGCACAGCAGGACTCCACGGGTATTCCCGGACCAACCGGACCTACCCAACAATTGAAACCCGATCATATCAACTACCAACCTATTGGCCCGGGGCATTTTGGCATCCAGATTTCAAGTCCGTATGATGATGGTCGTCGCGTGCTCTGGAGCAATGGTGGGGATCGCATCGTCAAGCTCGATCACGATACATTTGAAGTACTTGCAACCTATGAACTCCCCGGCAAGAAAATCTGGAGTACTGAAGAGGGCGAAGAAGCTGTCATGAAACTTGAGACTCTCGAGGGACAAGAGCGAATGAGTTATGCCATGCAACTTGCAGCACAGACCCTTATGGGATTGGCGGGGGTGTATGCTCTTCTCGATAAGGACGGAAATTTCTATGTGGGCAACACTAAAGGATTGACCGTATACGGTGATGCTGTACAAGGTGACCCTGACTGTGATATCGCCATCCGGGCCACATGGCAGCTTCCCGATGAGATTAGCGGCCAACCTATTGGAATGAACATGACTTACGATGGCTGGTTGATCCTGGTCACCGATGATGGTCATGTCATAGCTCTCGCACGAGATTTCAGTGAATATCATACGGTTAAGATGCGGCACAGCGAGAACGCAGCCGAATACTCGCAAGAGATGAGAAAAGCTGGAAAAATCGGTTACGGATGGGTACGTAATTCATATGCTATTGATGAGGTTGGCGGCATTTGGATCGTATCGAATGATTACATGCACAAAGTCGTTTGGACTGGGGATGGACTTTCAATTGATGAGGCGGACGGTGCATGGACGGAGCCGTATCTTAATGGATCTGGATTAGGTAGTGGATCAGGAGTCAGCTTAATGGGATTCGGTGATGAAGACAAGCTGGTGGTAATCAGCGACGGTGAGGATTTAATGAATGTCGTCCTTTATTGGCGTGACGAGATCCCTGAGAATTGGCAACAATTACTAGGTGCGCCATCGAACCGCATCGCTGGCATGCTTCCAGCCAAAATGGGTGATCCGAATCGGACCGCTATTCAGTCAGAACAGTCTGTCATTGTGTCTGGGTACGGTGCTGTTGTGGTTAACAATGAACCAGCCTCAATCCCAGAGAACTTTTCTGGACCGGCTATCAGGCTTCTGGTTGCCCATCTCGGGTCTGATCCCGCCTTCACCCCTTACGGGGTGCAGAAATTTGAATGGAATTCAGAATTGAGGGAACTGAAAAAGGCATGGGTAAATACAGAGGTTAGTTCAACCAATGGGGTCCCATATGTCAGTATGGATTCCAATATCTTGTATTTCACCGGTGTTCGGAATGGGAAATGGGGAGTTCAAGGTCTCGACTGGACCACTGGAGATAGCGCTTTCCACTGGGAGGTTGGAGGCGAACGTTATAACAGCCTGTATTCCGGGCTGCAACTGGATCAAGAGGGTCGTATTATTTATGGCACAACGTTTGGTAAGGTTCGATTGGATCCTTAATAAAAAATCCGAAGATACTTCTTATAACTGAACGTAGGATTCTTGACCTGAAGCAATGAACAGTGTTGACAACGTTAGTAAAAAGAAGATAGTATTGAACAATCGTATACGTGCACGTGTACGATATATCTTCAATACCGGCTCCACTTTGTCATGCCACCATCCATGAAAAACCTTAGTTGGTAGATAAGGAGTTTGCAGTCAATTAAGTCACAATCAAAGGAGGAAAAAATTGGGGAAATTAAATTGGATGACATTGGTTGTTTTGGCATTTTTATTGTTCACGCTCCCTGTAATGATCGGTTGTAATGGAGACGACGAAAAAGAACCGTCTCCAACAGCGGTACAACCAACCGTGACAGGTGAACCCGTTGAAAAGGTCGTCATCACAATTGGCCACCATGTAGACCTTACAGGACCCGGTGCAAATCCCATGGCAGCGATAGTGATTGCACTAGACGACATGGTCAAATACTACAACGAGTCGGACCTTATTCCTGGAGTTGAACTAAAAGTTGAAACATACGATAACCAATACGATCCCGCCAAGGATATACCTGGATACGAGTGGCTTAAAGAAAAGGGTGCAGATCTGATACTCTCCGCCGCACCTGTCACTGCAATCAGCTTGGAAACTCGCCTTGCAGAGGACGAGATGGTGCTATTTGGACTAGCTCCAGATGAAGAATCTTTAGATCCCCCCGGGTATGTATTCGCCGGCAGCAATTCTTTAGCAAAATACGGAAGCTGGACCATACTCAAATGGATCGCCGAAAACGATCCTGATTTCCCAAAAGACCGACCGGCTACAATCGGGGGCGCCAGTTGGACCGAAGGTCATTCCGGTGCTTTCTTTGCTGGCTGTCAAGAGTACGCAGATGCACATCCTGACCAATATGAATGGGTGGATGGATTTCTGACCAACTATACCTTTGTCTGGCCCACTGAAGTCCAAGCCCTGAAAGCTCTTGACTATGTAACCCCACCTACGATGATCACCAACTTTGCCAAAGAGTACGGAGAAGCAGGTGGAACAGCAAAATTTTTCGGTGACCAACATCATCTGGCATTTCTCGGAATGGTCGATCAAGCTGACCTTTGGGATGAGATTGACGGGATGATCGTTCTCACCAATACCCGATGGTGGAATGAAGAAGGCCCGATAATCAGCCTGGCCAAAGACCTTTTATACCGCTATCACTCGGAAGATGAAGCGGAGTCAATTATTCAGTCGGGTACTGGATATACGGCGCTAAGCAGTATATTCGTGATGCTCGAAATAATCAAAGATACAGTAGAAGCCGTGGGGCCGGAGAACTTCGATTCCCAGGCACTTTATGAGACTGCACAGTCGTTCTCTTTCACCATGGATGATGTTGAGTTCTACAGTTTCAGCGAGACCAGACGGGCTCCACAGAACTATTTTGGGATGTATGAGATCAGTGCCGCTGAAAAAGATGTGTTTCGAGTGGTACCAGAATGGCTACCTGCGGTCACCGAACCGTAACGGGTAGTGCAGTTGATACATTTAATATACCTGAGTACAGATAAAAATTTAAAGGGAAAAAGAGGAGTAGAAAAATGTCTGATTATGATGCAATTGTGGTAGGAGCAGGACACAATGGTCTTGCCGCAGCAACCATGCTGGCCAGAGAAGGGCTTTCTGTTCTGTGTGTAGAAAAGACGCATGGGCCTGGAGGTATGGCAGCCACACGGGAACTGTTTGATGGATTTAAACATAACGTGGGAGCCTGGGCACTCCTGATTTTCCGGGACGAGATGCTCCAGAAGCTCGGATTAGAAGACTATGGGATCGAATTCGTCAGGCCCAGTAGCTCATACTGTGTTTATGGAGCACCTGAAGATCCTTGCTTTGTTGGTTACACCGATGAAAACAAAATAGCCGAACACATAATGAACGACCATGGTTTGGATGCAGTTGAAGGATTAGCCAAAATGGCTGACTTCCTGCAGAAGTACAGGGATATACTTGATAAGGAAATCTACAAAGCGCCTGATTCCCTGGAAAAGCTTATTGCCAATGCGCCTGACATAGAGACCAGAGAGGCCCTCAGCAAACTTTTTAACGGTAGCGTGATGGACGTGCTGCGCCAGTTCTTCCCCGAACCGGGAAAACACAACTGCATTCTTGGTTCACTGTGTGCAGCATCCGTCGATGGAACTCGTATGGGGCCGTTCACACCGGGCACAGGACTCTCTCTGGCATACCATTATACAATGGGCGATGCCTTTGATTTCCGAACTCCCATGGGTGGCATTGGCGCCCTCTCAAATACGATTGCCAAATCGGTTGAGGACCAAGGTGGAACTATCCGGTACGGTACACAGGTCAAACATTTTCTGATTGAGAACGGTAAGATCACCGGTGTGGAACTGCGATCAGGTGAAAAAATCACGGCCAGGGTAGTGCTATCCAGCCTCGACTCTCGCACCACATTCATGGATATGGTCGGAGAAGACAAATTGCCATCCGATTTAGTACAGGCTGTTAATGAAATCGAATACAGAAACGGTTATGTCCAGATTCACCTGACACTGAAGGAATTGCCCAAATTCACAGGGCATCTCGCTTTTGCTAACGAGAACAATATCGGATATATTATGGCTTACATCCCATCCCCCGAACACCTTTCGCGCTGTTGGGATCAATATCGAAATGGCGAAGTTCCTTATGACCCGGTGAGCTATGCCGAATTCCCCAGCATGATGGATCCCAGCCTGGCACCTGAAGGTCAGCACACCTGCACGATCTATGCACAATATTTCCCAACCAGTATACCTCAGGAAAAGCACAAAGAAATGAGAGACATAATGGCCGACCGAATGATTGAACAGGTTGCTAAACATGCACCAAATTTCCGTGATGCTATCATGGACAAAGTCGTTTTCACTCACCAGTATTTCGAAAAGACATTTGGCATCACCAAAGGTGATTTCTGTCATGGATTGATTCACCCATGGCAGATGTGGGATAAGCGTCCAGCTCCGGGATGGTCTAATTACCGGACTCCAATTGAGAATCTCTACATGTGCGGTTCCGCTTGTCACCCAGGGCCCGGCATAACCTGCGTACCGGGCTACAATGGTGCACGTGAGGTATTGACGGATTTGAACAAGTAATGCGGTTATCTGGAAAAAATAAAGGAGGTTCTTAAATGACTGGTGAAAATGGGTATGCCGGAAAAATCATGAGGGTCGACTTATCTTCAGGTACCATCACTACCATACCGACGGCAGATTACACAGAGAAGTTCGGAGGAGCCCGGGGCATCGGAACCAAGATTTATTGGGACGAAGTGTCTCCGGAAATCGGGGCCTTTGATCCAGAGAACCGGATGATATTCATCACCGGTCCGACCACTGGAATTCCCCCGTTAGGTTCCAGAACACAGATATACGGGAAGACCCAACACGATATACCGGACGGTTTTTGCTATTCCAATTTTGGCGGAAGCTGGGGGGCATTCCTGAAGTTTGCAGGATTCGATGGGCTCATTGTTCAAGGTAAAGCAGAGAAACCGGTTTATATTTATATACAGGATGAGACCGCCGAGATACGAGATGCCTCCTATCTCTGGGGCCAGGGGGCCGTAGAGGTCAATCAATTCTTAAAGCAGGAACTCGGAAGTAAAGTAAACGTAGTTGCTATCGGTCCTGCGGGTGAAAACATGGTGCGTTTCGCCAACCTCATGGCCGATGAGGATGCCAGTGGTTCCGGTGGATTCGGAGCTGTCATGGGTTTCAAAAACCTAAAGGCCATCGCCGTCACCGGAAGCGGCAAAGTGAGACCAGCCGATAAGGAAAAGATGAAGGAACTAACCAAGTATCTTCAGTTTCAAATAGGAACGGAGGATCGCATTGACACCGGGATTGAACTGCCACCTGATGTCAAGGATGGTCCCTGTTACGGATGCATGAGTTGCCGAATGAGGCGCACATGGGAGGCTAAAGATGGCACAAAGGGCAAGCTAATGTGTCTCTCCTCCTACTTCTACCAGGCATTTTCCGACAACTACTATGGCGGATGGAACGAGGCTGCCTTCTTTGCCACTCGGTTCTGTGATCAATACGGACTGGACGCGGGACCGATAATGCTGGAAATCGTACTGATGCAACTATGTCATGGATCTGGCATGTTAACTGAGGAGGACGCGGGGCTTCCTCTTTCCAAGATTGGCAGTATGGAATTTATCGATGCTATGGTGAAGAAGGTGGCGCTGCGAGAGGGATTCGGTGATGTTTTGGCGCAAGGACCTGGCAAACTTGCGCAAACGATCGGGAATGGTGCAGAAGAACTCCTTGCCACCCTGCCGTTCAATGAGTATGGTACCCTTCTTTACTATTGTCCGAGATACTGCATTACCACCGGATTGATGTATGCCATGGAACCCAGGCATCCACAGCAGTTGGTAAGTGAGGTTGGGGGGCGGCTCATAGCGTGCTGGGTACCATGGGCGGAAGGCAAACCCGGAGCCTACTGGTCCAGCGACTGGATTCGTGCCATGGCCAAACGGTTCTGGGGGAACGAGCTTGGATCTGACTACTCCACATACGAGTTCAAACCTGAGGTAGCCAAGATCGCTCAGGATCGCATAACGGCTAATGATTGTGGGATTTTCTGCCTGTATATGTTCCCGCTCTACCATTCTCCGAACACGGAGGACTATGTGGGTGATCCTGCCATCGAAAGCCAGTTTTTCGCTGCAATTACCGGTAGTGGCATCGATGAAGAGGGATTTTATCGGATTGGCGAAAGGGTTTTCAACCTTCAGCGAGCAATCATGGCTCGAGAGGGACGCAGTGGGAGGAAAAGCGATGTGTTGCCGGAGTATATGCACACCCAACCCCTGACGTACGAGATTATCAACGATGACTGCCTGGCCCCGGGGAAGGACGGCGCGATCATTTCTCGAAAAGGCGAAGTGCTGGAACGAGACAAGTTCGAGGCTATGAAAGATGAGTATTATGCACTGAGAGGCTGGGATGTGGCCACTGGCCTACAGACGAAAGCAAAGCTGGAGGCACTGGGGCTTGATGACGTTGCCGCCGATTTGGAGGATCGAGGGCTTGTTGTGTAGAGGACATACTTTGTCCGTGATCTGATGCGCAAACGTTTTAAGGTTTTTCAGGCGTAGAGACATGGCATTTTGTTAAAAGGAGCCAACCATGGGTATAGTGGATAAAATTAAGGACGAGAGCATAAGAGAGCGGATGCAGGGAGTCATCGACTCCCATCCGGGGCGTATCTCCCCCGACAATTTCATCCCAGACCCGGACATGGATGCGATGTACGAGCAGATTTGCAAGGACGACGACGTCATCTGGGTGCCCAGGGACTCGTTGATCAAAATCCAAGTGGGCGAGTCCATTGAAAGCGTGCCCGATATGATCCTGCCTTCAAAGGCGGTCGAGCATGTGATTAGGAACGCCAGCCACCGAGTAATCATGAACTTCTGCGTGTGCCGCGAGTCCTTGCAATGCAAGGATTATCCCATTGAAATCGGCTGCATCTTTTTGGGGGATACGGCCAGGGATATTCATCCCGAACTGGGCAGGGAGGCCACAGTGGACGAGGCGCTGGAGGTCGCGGCTCGCGCCCGGGAGTTGGGCCTGGTCCATTGCGTTGGAAGGAGCGGCTTCGATCCGTTGTGGCTTGATGTGGCACCTGCCAACAAGCTTTTTACCATCTGCAACTGCTGCCCGTGCTGTTGTATAACCCGGACCATCCCTTATGCGATGCCGATCATAGGTGAGGGATTCTCGAGGATGCCCGGGCTCAAGATCACCGTGACCGACGACTGCTCAGGTTGCGGGATATGTGAAGACGAAGCGTGTCTTTTTCAGGCTGTTTCCATCGAGGATGGCAGGGCTGTCATCAACGAGGATGAGTGCCGGGCCTGCGGCCGTTGCGTAAACTTTTGCCCCGAGGAGGCCATCGAGATTACTATTGAGGACCCGGACTATATTGAAAAAACCATCGAGCATCTGACGAAGCTCAACTATAAATGATACCTGACCATTGATTACCTGAATTTTGCAAGCCAAACGAGTTGGGGCAATCCGAATCTTGAAGTATTGAACATACTCTAACTGAATCAGTACTGGATGTATCAGTACTGGATGTATCAGGACCGAAGACTTAGGAGGTGTAATCATGTCGGTATTACTTAAAGCCTGTAGACCGTCAGCTAAAATGGGACACATGAAAGGCCACTAAAACCGTACAGTT
>CAZWIP010000083.1:0-12312 GCA_964634125.1 uncultured Dehalococcoidia bacterium | reverse complement strand
TCGAGCGAGCCGCTTCGTCTGCGCTCAAGGGTGGACCGAATCATCAGAAACGAGTCCTTTCGGAGCAGTCATTGAACGTAACAAGTGCTCCAAAAGGACTTCCATCTTGCAGCTCTGCGCCCGCATCGCTTCGAACAACCCAGACCTGCTCACCGGGACGGATTGATATGACAAGTCAGTGGTGTTAAAATGAATGATCCAGAAAAACACGACCTCAAATAATGCAGGATGCAAACGTCACTTCTGAAAACCAAACTCTATATACCTCCTATCCCCCCGGAGTTTGTATCGCGACCTCGCTTGGTTGATCGGCTCGACGCCGGACTCCACCGAAGGCTGACCCTTATCTCTGCTCCCGCCGGTTTCGGCAAGACGACCTTGCTGAGTGAGTGGATCCAGCGAGGTACTGGTAGAGGTTCGCAAGTTCGCCCCCCCATCGTGTGGGTGTCCCTGGACCGAGACGACAATGATCCGAAGCGGTTTTGGACCTATTTCACTGCTGCCTTGGAAACAGTATGGCCAAATCTGGGGGCGGAAGTGGTTCCCATGCTTGAATCCCCCAAGCTACCCACAAACGCCATCCTGACGAGTCTTGTCAACGAGATCACCAAGGGGATCGAAACCGCTGTTATGATTCTCGATGACTACGGTGATGGTGATTCCACCAAAGTACAGTATTGCTGATGTAATGGGTAGATTAAAAAGCCAATTGTCGTCACGGATGCGCAAATTCTTCCCGTGGCTGAAAAAGGTATATTGGGACGAAAACATAGTGTGGTCTCCGGGGTATTTCGTGAGCAGTGTCGGTTTAGATGAGGAAACGATACGTAACTATGTTGAGCACCAAGGACAACAGGATTCAGGACAACTCCGTCAGGAGTTGTAACAAAAGCGAAGCGGGGCGAGAGTAGCCATAGGGCCCCGCCTTTAGGCGGGGGTATCTATTCCGGCCTCCTATGGCTACTCTCGCCCCGCCTTTGCCCCTCCATGGATCGCTTCCTTGACACCTTGTTCTCCGCCTGTGTCAGTAACAAGATAAATCTCGGACACTGTTCCCTTCATCGATTCGTAGAAATCAGCCACCGTCGGATCTTGGGAGGCCAGCACAACCCGATCCGGTTTGAGTGAAAGAAGCAGATCAACGGTTACCCGGGTATCGAGCCGAATGTCGACACCAAGTTTGACTATTTGGCGAGCCAGATATCGGTTTATTTTGCTCGTATACTGACCTCCCCCTTCCTTGACCGTAGGTAGTGATTTGCTTAGTTCTGACGACACCTCGAAAAGGGTAACATGGTGACCTTGCAAAGCTGCCACCCGGGCAGCTTCCATGCCAGCAAGCCCGCCGCCGATCACCACTAAGCGAAGCGGGTCATCAACCGGCTTGATCTCATGATCCCTCTCGTGGCCCATGTCTGGGTTCACCGCACAAAAGATACTCTCCTCCTGTTTCCATTGCCCCGTTCCTACGAAATATTCTAAGGGAATACACTTCCAGCAACTGATGCACGGGCGAATATCCTCCAATCTCCCTTCCGCCACCTTGTTGACGTATTCGGGATCGGCAAGCAGACCCCGGCCGATCATAGCGATGTCCATCGCGCCATCGATGAGGGCTTGATCGGCCACTTCCGGGGTCATTCTGCCCCCGACTGCCATCACCGGTATTGAGACCTCTTGCTTGATAGCCTTGGCCAGATCTAGCAAATCACCGGGCTTGGGTCCGATTCCCGGGGAGTCTAGGCCCCAGCCTGACACATCGATGGCGTCGGACCCGGCCTCCTGTACCATCCGGGCAATCCATTGGCCGTCCTCCAGGGTGAGACCACCCTCGATGCCTTCTTCTCTGCCATTCATGCGAGTCCATACCGGATAATCCGGCCCGACTTTCTCACGGATCGCTTCGAAGATCTCGCGCAGGAAGCGTGCCCTTCCGGCGATATCGCCGCCGTACTCATCCTTCCGTTTATTGGTCTCCGGTGAGAGAAACTCAGCGATGAGATATCGGTGTGCCCCGTGGATCTCCACGCCATCATAACCGGCTCGCTTGGCGCGCTCAGCGGCATCGGTGAACTGGGATACTACCCGGGAAATCTCATCTTTGGTTATTTCCCGAGGCGTACCCGTGCCGTGTGGAACGGCCGAAGGCGCCAGCTTCTCTACGGGGATTCGTGCCTCGTTGCCAGCGTGGAGTAACTGGATAATCGCCTTACATCCATGCGCCTGAATAGCTTGGGCCAACTCTGCATGTCCGGGGATGAACCGATCGTCGTCGATCGACATCACCGCATCGGTGCCCCTACCGAGCTCCCAGTCGACAATTGCCACCTCCACGATGATCAGGCCGAGGCCACCTTTGGCACGGGCTGCATAGTAGTCCTTTAATCGTTCGCTGACGTACCCCTCCATACCGGCACACAGTCCGGTGCCCATGGCGGCCATCGCCCAACGGTTTTTGATCTCCATAGTGTTGATACGGATTGGTGTAAACAGTTTTTCGAATGCCATAATCTACTCCTTTTCTTGCTAGGATACTTTCTCAACCTGCACCAATGCCGTGTTGCAGGGGAGCGCCACCGGGAGAGGTGACATCTTTGGTCAGCACGTTGGCATAGCCGCCCCGGTCCACACCGTTTTCATCGGGGATCATACCAAGCCCTCTGGGGCAGGTCGACCACGCCCGGCATGATTCGCTCGGAGGCCCTGGCCGGGATCATCACGCCATCTTTTACATGAACCTTGAGCAGGCATCCTGCCCCACTTCTTTCAGACACCCGTATCCTTGATTTGGTTTTCAATGACAAATCATAAATACTGTAACAAGGGGGCTACGGCTCTTGTGAAAATAAGGCACACCCCCGACCGATTCCCTTGCTTCGCATCCCGATAAGGTGCCGATTGATTACTGAGTCTGCTCAGACGGCTTCCAGGCGTGAGGGACCGGGACACTCAAAAATGTCCGTACACCCGACTCAGCCTCACATGCAACGTGGATATCATTCACCATGCGTGCAGCTGCGGCCAGAAGTCCGGACTGAAGGGATGTACCGTAGCCATAATAGCTGGTCCGCACCTTAATATTCGGCCTGCCTTCGATCGTCAATGTATACGCTGCGTGATGTTCTGCGTCGGACCCCTGAATCATCTCAGTCGGCCAGTTCGGCCCCAGATCGTGATCCACAGCCCAGACCAGCTCGTGAGAGATCGTGGGGTTGCCATTGACAATGCCGGCAAAGTTAAGCCGAATGCCGGCTACTGTCCCCTCCTTCACCACACCGTTCTCGACCTCCCGTTTCGCCAGTGCAAATTCCTTTTCCAGCGTGACGTTCTCTACTTTTAAGGAAAGAGCATCGGCAACGAGCTGGATCATCTGTTTGTAGCCGCTGGACATGTAGTTTTGGTATAGGTCGCTTTCTTCAAGCTCTTTCAGCGTCTTGCCGAATCCCATTACCCCAAGGGTGATAGGATCGTAGCCCCTCAGGTCGCCAACCTCAAGGTGGTGAATTCGTCTGATCTCGGAACACTGGCTGGAAGCGATAAGCGCAACCAGATCACCTGCCCACCCAGGACTGACCCCACTTCCGATGAGGGAAGAGTCGCCAGCCTTGCAGGCCTCCTCCAACCGGTTCATCAAATCTGGATCCGTTTTCGGATACCAGCCGCCATTAAGCGTGACGACATTCTTCCCTGATTCCAGGATGCGGGTGATCTCATCGTAACGTTCCCAAGGGGCATTGTACAGGACGCAGTCTGCCTTGATCGAGAGCACCTTCTCTATATCAGTCGTTGCCCGGATGCCGATCGGGCCGATGCCTGCTATTTCGCCTGCATCCAGTCCTTCCTTTTCCTGATGGAAAACAACGGCACCGACTAGCTCCAATTCTGGGTGCCTGTGAATTAGGCGAATCTGTTCCTGCGCAACAAATCCTGTGTACCATTGAATCACTCGATAGGCCATGGGCATTCTCCTTTCATTATCGGAATTAGTCATGTATTTCCCTTGCTATGGTTTTTCAAAGAGCCGGAATGTTCCCAGAGCCTCGACCTTCGTCAAAACCCCATTTTCAACGTGAGCCACCAGCCCGCATGCCAACCCGCAAGCAGAATGGCAAACGGTAGGGACTAGTTTCTTGTTTGCAGTTGTCATGGCGCCTCCCTTTCGTTCTGATATTGAGGCACCGCGAGCGTAACAGTTGCCAACGCTGGATCGCTTATGACCTGCGCGGAGGTCGGAGGTTCAAATCCTTACTCCCCGACCATACCCCATTGAAAGACTCGAGATGGTGAATTTCTTGCCACATTTCCCCTAACAAGAGGGCGCCCCATGATCTACGGTTCGGTGACATGGTAACGTAGCTCAGGATCAATTTTCAGAAGACCTTCCTGAGCCGATCTGGTCTCGTATACGCCATAGTAATTATATAGTAGTATTTTGTCAAGAGACCTCGTACGTGGTGATTCCCCTTCTTGGTCGCTCCAATCCTCCCAGAAGAGCAGCACCGTAAGCCGATGGATCAGCCGTTTCGTGCAGTGGGTGAGCGAAAACGGACAAAAATCGGGGACTACGTCAGAATAGAGTCTTTTCGGAGCAGTCACTGAACGTAACAAGTGCTCCTAAACCACTTCGTTTTGAGGCATCATGAACAGTTCTCCTTGATATGTTGCAGTCCGTATAGTATCATGACCCAAAGCTAAATTATCGACAAACCTTGCCAAAATGGACAATATTGAGGAAACATTCGGGGTGCAGTTTGCGTTTTCTCCCTAAACGATACGGCTGTAGCGGTCGATCAATGGTCGAAGGACTCATCCGGCAAAGCTGGGCTTCTATGCAGGAATCCAACTTCAATTTATTGTGATCCTTCAATACTCGTATCCATTTCAGCATGAAAACGTGTAGCTGGCGGGAACACAAATAATCACTGGCTTCCCACAATCCATTAAGCGCCTTTCCCGTTTCTGTACCATACTCTCGAGGTCTTCCTCTTCTTCCTTTCGGTTTGGATTTGTCTTCCCGGCCTAATAGCCGGATCGTTGCCTTGCGATGATATCCAGTTAGCGCAATGAATTCATCCAGTATTCGTCCTTTCCCCTTTAGATCCACGTGCCAATATCTCTTCCTAACTGCTGCTGCATACTCTCTGCTGCTGCCTCCGGTCATCCTCTTCTCTGATTTTTCGGTAACTCCTATTTTAAGGCAACACCCTTATCTTCGGCAACTTTTATTATGACGCAATATGTATAATCGACGCTGGTGTCATATAATGTTATAATTAAGCTCAATGTATACATATATGGCTTCATATATATGCAAATATTGCAAAAATAGTTATTATATGCAAATAGTGCTATCACAACAGTAGCCATTTTAGGTGGCTAATCAAATGGTGACATCTGCTAACTCTAATCTTAAAACCCGCCAACCTCTAGACGAGCTTGACCTCCTGCTGATAGCAGAGTTGGAGGGAAATGCCCGACAGACAATCACCGAACTCGCATACAAGTTTCGAGTAAACAGAAATACACTAAGGGATAAGTTCGTACGACTTGTGGATAGCAATACCATCGGTATCGTCGCCATCCCACATGTGATGCATCGTGGATACAGGATGCGAATATATATGGGTATAAATGCCCAACCTGGCAAGATAGATTCGGTTGCCAACTCTATAGCCTCCCATCGTTCAGTTCAGCTTGTTGGCATCTTCACAGGCCGATACGATGTGGTAGCGGCGGCGATACTGGATAAACCCGAAAATCTCTCCGGGTTTATCCAGCGCGATCTGGCAATGATCGATGGCATTACTCAAGTGGAGACAATGATCAATCTCGAATTAGTGAAGGTTTCGTATGCTTTTCTATCGGATCAAAACTACTTCAGGGATATGAACCCGCCCAGACAACCGCTCGATCAATTGGACTTGAGACTGATCAAAGAACTGCGCCGTGATGCGCTCCAGACCCAACGCCAACTTGCACGCACGCTGGGAGTCAATATATCAACCGTAGGACGAAGGTTGCAGCACCTGATGGACGAAAACATGATCCGCATCGTGGCAGTGCCCGATCCACTTGCCCTCGGATTTCAGACACAGGCTATGATCGGGATCAATGTTCAACTGGGCAGAGTCAGTTCAATCGCCAACGAACTGGCTGCCCTGCGATGCGTTCATCATGTTCTCATCAATACCGGGCAGTTCGATCTGATCGTCTGGGTTGGTTTCAAAGATGCTCAGGAACTTTCCGCTTTTGTCCGGGAACGGTTGGGCCAGATTCCTGGCCTTTTGAAATACGAAACAATGGTCTGCTTAAGGATGGTCAAAGACTAGCCAATAGCTGCGGGTTGCGGCTATTAGGGAACCTCTGAAAAAACTCCTGATGACAATACCGTGATCATAAGAGGACTCTCTGAAAAGGAGGTGAAGCATAGAGTATCATCTAGGCAAACAAGAAGGCACTGTGGATCATTTATTGCGGTAAATTCAATTAATTGAAATCTATATTAGGGAGTGAATATGAGTTGGGTTAACCTTGAAAACAAAAGCGATAGAGTGCTTGGCAAGATTCTACAGCGCCAGGCCGAGGATAACGGTGACAAAATATTCATCATGGCTGGCGAAGACAGGTATTCCTTTGCGCAAGTCAATGACCTGGCGAATTCCTATGCCGCCGGTTTGAGTGAACTGGGGATTGGCCGGGGGGATACGGTAGCCATCTTCATGGAAAGCTGCCCGGAATTTGCCTTCATCGCATTTGGCGCGAATAAGTTGGGAGCCATCTGGGTTCCCACGAACGTCGATTACAAGGGGCAATGGCTGCGGGAGGCGTTTGAAGGCAGCGATGCCAGGGTGCTATTCGTAGATTCTGCACTGCTGCCCCGCGTAGCTGATATTTTAGAGGGCTTGCAGTTTGAAAAAGTCATTGTCCGAGGCGATCCTGGCGGCATAGATCCCGGAATTGATTTGATCGCTATCGAAGAATTTTCAACGATGCCTGCTAAAGAGCCTGATCAAAGTGATCTGACTTATGGAGATACAGCAGCCGTGCTCTGGACTTCGGGAACGACCGGCCGGGCAAAGGGGGTAATGCAAAGCCATAACACATGGATCCGATCTACGCTCCTTGGTGCCCGGGAAACGGGGGTGAGAGATGACGATGTCATGTACTCCTGTCTTCCTTTATATAATTCGGGCGCATGGGTTACCGGTATTTACCGTTCTTTAATTACCGGAATCCCGATGGGGATGGATGCCAAATTCTCCGCTAACAAATTCTGGGATCGTTGCCGCTATTATGGGGCAACGATAATTTTTACACTCGGTGCGATGCACATGTTCCTGTGGAACGCCCCCGAACGTCCGGATGACGCAGACAATCCTGTTCGTGCGGCCTCCATGGTCCCGATTCCGGAGGATCTTATCGAACCGATGAAAAAGCGCTTCGGCCTCGAAAGCATCGATTATGGTTACGGCCAGAGCGAATTAATGGGCATGTTCTCACGACTCAGTTCGCATACTTATAAGCCAGGGTCGCTGGGGGATATTGTGGAGGGCGTCGAAATAAAGCTGCTCGACGATGAAGATATCGAGGTCCCCGTTGGCGAAGTTGGCGAATTCTGCATCCGTCCCACAGAACCGTATGTCCTATTCAATGGGTACTTCAGGAATCCGGAGGCCACAGTTGCGGCATTTCGCAATCTCTGGTATCACACCGGAGATTTGGGACGACGGGATGAGGATGCGAGTTACTATTTTGTTGATCGTAAAGCAGACTTTATCCGCTATGGGGGACGCAATATCTCGTCCTTTGCCGTGGAGGCGGCAGTGAGCAAACACCCCTCTATCAAACAATGTGCCGCCCATGGGGTGACCTCGGTAGAGCTTGAGATGGAGGCTGAACTGAAAGTTGCAGTCGTTCTTAATGACGGACACCAAGTGACTCACGAAGAGCTTGCCCGATTCGTCAATGATAACGCACCTTATTTCTTCGTTCCGCGTTATATCGAATTTGTGGATGAATTGCCCCAGACTCCCACCGGGCGTGTGCAGAAGTACAAGCTGCGCGAGCGGGGTATTACACCTGAGACCTGGGACCTGAAAGTATCAGGTTTTATCCTTGAGCGATAAAAGGGAAATGGGTCGGCTGGAAAAGGTCTGTTCAAGTCAACTCTAGTCTATTATAAGCTTATCCCGAGTAGCTGCAAACAAAATCGATTCTGATTGAGTAGCTGGTTTACTATGAGACACCAACCGGTTTGATGAGAGACCGTTGGCCGATTTGAGAAATGGAGGTAGATTGTGGCAACAAAAAAATTAGAAGGATTTGATGTCGTAATAGTGGGCGGCGGCCCATCCGGCTGTGTCATGGCCAAGGATTTATCCAGGGCAGGAAAGAAAGTAATTCTGATAGAAAAAGGCGGTAACAACCTGAAAGGTATTGGCACAATGAGGGGAATGCTCAACGGAGAGCATATGGAGAGGGCCAAATTCCCGAATATATGGCAGACAACCTTAGAGGGTCATAGTGTAGTTCTTGGTACAGGTATCGGCGGAGGTTCATACCTCTATGCAGGGATTGCAGGCATTCCGGAACTCGGGATATTTGACGAAGTCGGAATAGACCTCAGACCATATCTGGAGGATGCCAAAAAGGAGACCTGGGTTTCTAAAACGCCGGATGAATTCATTGGCCCCACGACCAAACACATGCTGGAGGTGACCAACGCAATCGGTCTTCCTTTCGAACCAACTTATAGACATATCAACTTCGAGAAATGTATATATGGTTGCAAAACAGCGGCCTTTGGGTGTGCAAAGGGTGCCAAATGGATGGGTTATTATGCTGCCAACGAAGCCACGGAGTATGGCGCCAAATTGCAGATCTACACGGACGTCAGAGATATCATTGTAGAAAATGGCGTGGCTGTTGGCGTTAATGCCAGGGGCATCAAAGATGGCCAGCTCTATGAAATTCGCGGTACAACAGTGGTAGTGAGCGCTGGAGGCATCGGCTCTCCCGGTATTCTTACCAGGTCAGGGATAAGGGGAGCAGGACAAAGACTGTTTGGGGACCCGAGTTTATCGTCTACGGGTCTTCTGCCTAAAGGTGGCTTAAAGAGCCATTTTTACGAGCATGGTACATCCATATCGTATATGGATGTTGAGAATGGCTGTATGTTTTCCACTCAGGTAACTTGGCCCAGGTTATTCTGGTCTAGTTATCAGCTAATGGCGCACGGAATACGCGGAGCTTGGGAAGTTTATCGGAAATTCCCTCGCATGGTAAGCATCATGAACAAGATACACGATGACGGCGTAGGAAGAATCACCTACACTGGTCGCGTCTCCAAGACGATCACACCAGCAGATGAAGACAAGATGAACTACTGTCGATCCGTTAACGAAAAGATACTGAATGCTACGGGCTGCGACCCTAGAACTATCAAACACGGAGGATATAGCCACGTTAAGGGGGGATTGGCTTTCGGGCATCCTGGTGGCTCCTGTCCGATTGGTGTGGTAGTTGATAACAATCTGGAGACAGATATAAAAAATTGTTTTGTCTGTGATATCAGCTCTTTGCCGGGAGCACCTTCGAAGCCGCCTGTTTTAACACTTGTAACTCTAACTAAGTGGTTCGTTCCACAAATTTTGGAGAGGTTGGACGGTCATTCTAGTGGTAACAAGAATAACTAGAATGGCCTGGTGTTCTGTTTGATTAATTCGTCAACTAATGCCATTTTTATGACATCACTGAAAGGAAGGGGCCCCGAAATGCACATTATTGGCGCTGCGTATGATTTTAAGAGGAAGGCTAGGGCACTGACCATCGATCAAAAGCAATGCATGCAAGAAAGAAACGGAAACTTAACGAGACTGTTGGAAAACCGGTTTTCCGGGGGAGTAGTTACGGAGAATACATCTTTTTGAAAAGACTATCTCCTTTGAAGTCGAGAGCTAATCCCTACGGTGATGTGGATCACCCAGTCAGGTAACGATGTCCGATGGTTATTGCATTGTATCCAGCAATATCTGAGAATTCGCATTTTTGTTAAACAAGTTGAGGAGGAAGGGCAAAATGAAGCGTTTGCAGGAAAAGGTAGCTATCATCACCGGAGCGGGTGAGGGGATCGGTAGAGGGGTTGCTCGCCGATTCGCTGCTGAAGGGGCTAGTGTTGCGGTTGCCGAGTTTAATGAGGAGACAGGCCAACGCACCGCTGCTGAACTTGAGAAGAATTTTGGGGTAAAGGCGTTGTTCGTTCACGCTGACATCACGCTCAAACACGATGTGTTATCGATGGTGGATTCGACTATCAAGCACTTCGGGCGGGTGGATATTCTGGTGAATAACGCATGGGGCAGGGCTGGTGGCGGTATGTCACGCCTCGAATACAAGACCGACGATGAGATGAACCAGGCCCTCAACGTGGGCTTTATGGGCGTCTTCTGGGCCATGCAGGCAGTATTCCCGCATATGAAAGCGAGCGGCTGGGGCCGTATCATAACCATGTGTTCCCTGAATGGCATCAACGCACACATGTATACCGTGGACTACAATTCAGCCAAAGAGGCAGCCCGCGCTCTCACCCGTACGGCCGCCCGGGAGTGGGCACGGCATGGAATAACCGCTAACGTCATTTGTCCGGGGGCGGCGACCGCCGCCTTTAAACAAGTGGAGTCCCAGGCTCCTCATATGATCGCTGAGATAGTTAAAGGGATTCCAATGGGACGGATGGGCGATTCGGAAGAGGACATCGCTCCTTTGGCACTCTTCCTTGCGTCAGATGAATCCCGTTATGTGACCGGCAATACCATCCATGCTGATGGCGGTAGCCACATTAACGGCGTCTCGTGGGCAATGGAATTGCCGGAATGAGAGTGGCTGCTGAGTTAGCGAAGGAGATCGTAGATGGGAAAACTTGATAGCAAGATTGCGATTGTAACCGGGGCTGGGCAAGGCGTAGGGCGGGGATTGACCCAAATGATTGGGCAGAGTATACTATCCGACACTAGTACGTGAACAAGCTTAAAATTTTGGGCCTTGTTCCGTAAAAACAGTGAGACGGCAAATAATCGAAATGGACCGAAAGGTAGCTTTTATCACGGGAGCCAGCAGAGGAATCGGGCGGGCTACGGCAGTGGCTATGGCTGAGGCCGGATACAACGTGGTCCTAACAGCCCGAACACTGAAGAAAGGTGAAAAGTATCAGCACATGGTGACAACAAGCGATGGCGAGCCCCTTCCCGGCAGTCTTGAGGAGACGGCACAAATGGTGCGATCCCACGGTGGTGAAGCCCTGGCAATCCGTATGGATTTGTTGGATATCCCATCCATTGATACCGCCGTTGAATCGGCTATAGGTCAATGGGGACGGATCGATGTACTGGTCAACAACGCTACTTTTCAGGGAGCCGGTGTCAATGTCCCTTTCCAAGAACAAAATTTGGATGACCTGAGGCGTGTATTCGATGCAAATGTATTTAGCTCGTTCCATCTTACTCAAAGAGTAGTAATGCACATGATCCAACGGGGAGGGGGGATCATAATCAGCCTCACAACTGGTGGTGCAGAATTTGATCCACCGATGTCTGTGTTGGAAGGTGGCTGGGGTTTCGGATACGGTGCCAGCAAAGCTGCGTTCCATCGTCTGGCCGGTATCCTGAATGCAGAACTTGGTGAAAAAGGTATCCGAGCTTTCAACGTCCAACCAGGGGTGGTAACAACCGAGGCGCTTTTAGCGACTCTAGGGGAGAACAGTGAAATGGCTACTGCTTATGGAAGTGCGCCTCCGGAAGTTCCAGCAGCCGTCATTCGATGGCTGGCAACAAAACCTGAGGCAAACGAGTTTTTGGGAAAAACGGTGCATGCACAAAACCTTGCTCGTAAAAAAGGATTGGTACGAGGCTGGCCATCCGATGAAAAAGGCAAAAAAACCTGACAACGCCAAAGGTATGAACAGTCATGGCCAAGACAATAGAACCGACCGTTACGCCGGAAGAACATGATGAGATTGTGGATGTTCATCGCCAGTGGATCGAATCGATTCAATGGGCAGGTACATCCGGCAATAAACAGGAAGATGACAATTGAATCATCGAAAGATACATGGTCTGAAGGTATGAATCGTGGACAAGTGCAGTACGAGAGAATTTTCTAAAGGGAGGGAATAGGTATGTGAAAGTCGACTTCAGCTTGAGTATTTCAGACTGGACAAATACACAAATAGGAGGAAATGGAACAATGAGTTTCTATAAGAAATTGAGTATAACGTTGATAGTAATTATATTACTCCGGCAATTAAATAGTATCAGT
>CAZWIP010000082.1:0-12337 GCA_964634125.1 uncultured Dehalococcoidia bacterium | reverse complement strand
ATGCCACATAAGCGTAATCAATGAATCACTAAATAGAAGTAACCGAGTATTATTTAAACACGCTGCTGGTAGTACTACTATTAGAATTACTGTAAATAGAGTTGCTTGCTGTCGAATCGCCGACGCTGTAGAATAACCTCTATGATTATCTGCTGCTAACACAGTGGCCCGGGGGTTACGTGCATTCTATCAAAGTACTGTTAGTACACCGAAAAGAGTTGGTCCGCGAAGGATTGTCGCGCATTCTGGCAGACCAGCCTGGCATTGAACTGGTGGGCACATCCTGCGGAGGCCATGAGGGCATTCAGCTAATGCACCAGATGAAACCGGATATTGTCATCGCGCACACGGACGTCGCTGATTTCGATCTCACGGTCGAAGCAGGACAATACATCGGAGAGAAACTCCCCAACACTCGTGTTATCCTGCTCACTGATTCCACCGAAGAACGCGCCCTATTCCTTGCGCTGAAGCTGGGGGCCCGGGCTTATCTTTCCGATGATATCAGCGTCGACAAACTCACTACTTCTATTCGGCGCATCTATGAAGGCGAAGTGATCATATCACCACCTCTAGCCAGAAGATTGCTCCAGGAATTTTCACTGAAAGAGGACATCAAACGCGAATCTCATCCGAAGGACCACACCGATCTTACCAAGCGGGAAATTGAGGTTCTTAACCTGGTTGCAGAGGGCAAGACGAACCGGGAAATAGCCGATGACCTGTTTATTACCGAGAACACAGCCAAAGTCCACATGCGCAGTATTATGGACAAACTGCATGTGCGCAACCGACAACAAGCGGTCCGCTTGGCTACACAGAAGGGGATTGTCTCCCCCTGGCCGTCGACGAATATAGATGCGAAGATCGGTCTCAATAACTCGGAGTGATCCTGCTCACAGACGGAATTGCCAACCGTGGCATAACCAACGCCGAGAATATAGTATCGGACGCACTGATTTACAATGAGCGAGTCGTCTGGCCACAATGAAAGCCGGCTTGGATGTGAGAACAGGTTTGCAATGACTGACATTTTCCCTGATAAGTTAACACCGACATAATTGTAGGATGTCAACAGCCATAGCATGTATCAGGATCTACCTTGGCTACGATATCTACCATCGAGTGATGAAAATCAGGTTAGTGTACTTTCAATATCATTGGAAGATCTCATGAATTGATTAGTGGAGGGCGGTTCTCGCCGGTCTTTCTCTGGCTTTGAGACCAGCATCAAAGCTTCTGTTGGGCAGGTTTTAATGCAAAGTCCGCAACCGATGCACCTTTCAAGGTTAATACTGGCGACTTCCTCTTCAGTGATGCTGATAGCATCCATAGGACAACGATCTACACAAGTTTCGCAACCATTGCATAACTCAGTGTCTACTTGAGTGAAGTGATTTGATATGGCGAAGTCGGCTGCGTTCGGTATCAGTTTCAGCATCCGAAGATCACCACAGCAATCCGGGCAACAATTACATATAGCTCCCGGGTCCAGGCTATCAGCAAACTGGTGAACCAGGCCAGCCTCTTCAGCCATCTCCAGAATATCCATGGCCTCTTCCTGAGTCACCTGGCGTCCCATTCCCAGATCGATATAGTAATCGGCATAAAAACCTAAGAGCATGCACACCTCAAGCGGTTGATCACAGCCTGTTTCCAACAGGCGCTGTTGCTTGGCACAGAAGCAATCGGTTACCGCGATGCGATCTTGGCTCATTATAAGTTCTTTAACGTTTTCGTAAGGCGCAATAGGACGAGAGACATTGACAGGAGAGTTTATCGGAAGAGTGCGCAACGGCAGCTTGATCTCTGCGTCCGGATCGGGTGGGGTATCGGGTATCTTTTCTGCCCACACATATTCTTCATAGATTTCCGCCAGTTCTCGGTCCATCCGATGAACCTGATGTTCGAGAATACCGTGGGCAAACGGAGCTGCTGCATAATAATGTTTTTCACCGTCTCTTTTAGGGAACAACAGGCCTTTTTCTGCCATTCGTTTCAGGACGGTTGCAGCAGTTTCACTATCCTGTCCGGCGCGCTCGGCGATTTGTTGGGGCGTCTCAAGTTTCTCGGTAAGATGCATATACATCTCAGCTTCTTCTTCAGTGAATAGTTTTTTTAGAAACCTGATTTCTACCCCCGAAGGTGTTGCGTCAAAAAACGCACTGTATTTCCCTATTCCCTTTCTGAGTTGCTGGTAGAGGTCCTCAGTCATAATATCCTCCTATCGATGACAGTTTATCCAAAAACAGAATGTATATTTATTTACCCTAATCCTCAATCTCTATGCGATATCGGCACACATCATCTCCCTTGGGCATGAGTTTCTTGAAATGGATATCCGCTTTGGGATTTAATGCTTTGACATAGCCTCTCGCACCGCTGGCTATTATTCGCTCACACACAACCGGCGCCATGCTGAAGGCCTCGGCTACCGGGCATGTTACAACTTCTTTTTCAAATACTTTAGGCGATTTCTCAACATATCCATCCCAGAAGTTGGCCAGGGAATCATCTATTGCATCGTACAGATTCCCTAGGGTAAGGCAGTCCACTTCGGTCTCGTTTTCTCCTATTCCTGCGGCATCCTTGTATCTTTCTACATCCAGTTTACTGCCTTCAAAGATGGTTTCCTCTACTCGGCGCATGAACTCATCTCCGCCTGTTTCTTGCCCTATTATGGCCATGATGGAAACAAGTGATGCCATATTCTCTGCCCAGGCTCGATAGCGCTGTGCCATATTCTCTGTGTTACTAAAACGTTCTTCCTGCATTTCTTTCATTTCCGGCTTCATTTCGACCTCCTTGGCGAATTACTTACGTGCGATATGTCCATGACGTGCAGATATCAAATCAAACTTCTTTTACTTGGTTTCTGATCCAGTCAATCCAACCATCTATTCCTTCACCAGTTTTACACGATACCGAGATAATTTCAATATCAGAATTCAGTACTTGAACTCTCTGTTTCATGGTTTCGATATCGAAATCGAAGATGCCCATTGCATCGATCTTGTTCACCACAAGTGCATCGCATACGCTGAACATTAGCGGATACTTCAGGGGTTTATCATCACCCTCTGGTACGCTGAGAATCATTGCCTTTTTTGTGGCTCCGGTATCGAACTCCGCCGGGCATACCAGGTTTCCCACGTTTTCAAGGATGATCAAATCAAGGTCCTGCGGATTCAGGGCATCCAATCCTTGTGACACCATGGAGGCATCCACATGGCAGAATCCCCCTGTCTTCAACTGAACGGCTTTCACACCACGTTCAGCCACCTTCTGTGAGTCCACCATCGATTCTATATCAGCCTCGATGATGCCAATGCGAAACTCGTCTTTCAGTGCATCGATGGTCTGCAGTATCAAACTGGTTTTGCCTGCTCCCGGCGATGCCATCAGATTGAGCATGAACGTCTTCATCTGCCGAAGTTTATCTCTTAACTCCCCTGCCAGTGTTTCGTTGTCGGAGAGAATATTTTCTTTCACCTCGATTAGCCGGATTTCATCCATTGATTAACCTCCGTTCCTGATGAAGTATACGACTTATCACACGATCTCCATGCTGTCTACACTATATTCCCGGCCGGAAACGTATTCAAATTTTGCCCCTTCGCACTTGGGGCATAAAACCTTCTGGGCTTTCCGAAGATCGACGTGGAACTCTTCAGAACATTCTTTACATCGAACCATTAGCGGTACCCGATCGATAATCAGCTTAGCTCCTTCCACAATGGTCTCTTTGCATAGATAATCGAAATAGCTTTGTATCCATTCGTCCTGCAAGTCACTGGCCTCCCCGATCTTCAGAGTAACGGAAATGACATTGCTTGCATTATTAGAGCTGGCATGTCGCATGCATACATTAAATAAGCTCTCTATTACGGGTAACTCGTGCAAATAACTGTCCTATGATCTGAAAAATATCTAACTATTGACGCAGATGTACATATAATGATAACATCTATGATGCAGATGTCAAGTATTGAAGTGTTAAAGGGATGCATATGCTTGATGTAGAACAGAAATTGTATATTGGCGAAAGTTTGAATATCGACCCAACGGACCTGAAGCTCATTGCTGAACTTGAGGCTAATCCCAGACAGCCTAATACTGAAACTGCATCGAAATTGGGATTGAGTCGGTCTACGGTTCAGGCCAGACTTCAGAAGTTATATGATACGAAAATCATCCGGACAGTAGCGGTTGCTGATCCCATGGCCGTCGGTAACACCACGTGTGTCCTTATCGGAATCAACGCGTTGCCTGGTCAAATACTGGCTGTAGCTGATCAACTTGCATCCCATTCGAAAATACAGCATTTGATGCTATGCATTGGCCGATTTGACATCATTGCATTGACTTTATTTCGAAAGCGAGCCGATTTCTTGAATTTCCTGGTTAACGATGTCGGGACTCTCAGCGGTGTAACCCATGTCGAGACCATGCTCACGCTCAAACACATCAAACTCATGGGACCGTTGCTATCAGACGAAAACGAACCTCAACTCAGACAGATTCCGGTGACCAATATCGATTCTCTGGATATTGCCTTGATCCGGGAACTCGAGATAGATGCAACTCAGAACACCCGCTACCTCGCCAGCAAACTAGGAACAAGTCAGTCCACGGTTTTGCGTAAAATCCAAAAATTACAAGATGACGGTGTCATTCGGATCATGACATTGACTGATCCACTGGCTTTGGGATTTGAAGGTGTGGCTTCGATCGGTATCAGATGCGAAGCCTCGAAAGTAAATGAAGCAGCCGATTTGATTGCATCACATAGAAACGTGCAGACTGTAGCCATCTGTACCGGTAGATATGACATCATTGCCTGGGTAATGTTTCGAGAACTTAATGATCTTTCAAATTTCGTTACTGTTGAATTAAGCCAAATCCCAGGTTTGCAATACACAGAAACCATGACGAATCTCAAGATTGTTAAAACATCGCATAAATCAGTGGGTGACGATACTCAACCTTGATAGCATTTTAGGATGTAATACCGTAGGAGTGCATTGTCTCATTTAAATAGGGAGGAAGAATATGACATCTCATGAAAACCCGCACATTCGAAAACTGGCAGAACGGAGCGGAATGCCAAACTCAGAAACATTTCTACGAATACTCGAACGCGCTATGACCGATGCTGAGGCAGAATTTATGTTAGCATTACCTGCCCCATTCAATGAAGTAGCTGCCAAATTCAACATGGATGTAAAAGCAGTCGAAGAGAAGGTATTGGGCCTGGCTCAACGAGGGCTCTTATCACGGAATCCGGATAAATTATCGCCGGAGAAATTCCAGTTCACCAACATCCCGGCAATTCTGCATGACGGTATTCTCGCGAGCGCTCCCAAGTATATTGCGGAAGATATGCCCAAATTATGGATGGATCTTTATAGAGGCGATCAGTGGGGGAAAGAGATCGGCGGGTTCTATGAATTCTTCGAGGAACCCATCCTTCGAGTAATACCCGCAGAAAAATCTCTACCTTTAGGACAAACTCTGATGTCATGTGAGAGCATTACCGAGATAATTGAAGCAAACAGAGATTTGATTACCATACGGAATTGCTGTTGCCGGGTTGGAGCAGACAATTGCCATCACCCGCGTGATGTGTGCATGCAGTTCAAGGGTCGTGCAGATTTCGATCTCTATCGAGGCAGTGGCAGAAAAGTTAGTGCAGACGAGGCTTTTACTATTGCCCTACAATCTGTTGGCGCGGGGTTAGTTCCTACCACCACCAATATTTCGTTGACAGATAATCTCGAGTTCATTTGTTTTTGCTGTGGCTGTGCCTGCATGGTGCTTGATCCCGGACTTAGAACCGGATCACTCCCTAAAATCATGGCCCCCAGCCGATTCGAAGCGGAGATCAATGTTGAAAAATGTAACGGCTGTAAATACTGTGTGAGCCGATGTCAGTTTGGCGCCATCGATATGAAACCGGTTCCCGGACACGATGTGATCAAAGCCGTACTTGATCCGGAAAAATGCTATGGGTGTGGTGTTTGTGAACTATCATGCCTACCCGGTGCCATCAAAATGGTGGAAGACAGGCCTAAAGATTTCATACCTGAAGGAGTGAAGGATGAAGAGATACTCCATTTCTAAAAGGAGGGAACAACCATGAAACCTCTCGGCGTTAATCGCGTAACGATTGCAGTGAAGGACATAGATAAGGGAAAGGAACTCTATTCCGAACTGCTCGGAGCTACCTTTCATTCTGCCAACGAGGTCGATGCAACCGCGCTTGGAGTAGAGGTTGCCATGAGCTGGGATGCAGGTATCGAACTGGTATCCCCGCTTCCGGACCATGATAGTTTTGTGAAGCACATCATCGAAACGCGCGGTGAAGGTGTAATTGGAGTTGTATTTGCAGTCGATGATATCGATGAAGTACACAAAGTAGCTGAGAAACGAGGAATCAAAGCCTGGCATTCCATTGATTATTCACAAGAAGAAATCGATGAACACTTCCAGGGCAGGTTCAAGAAATATAAAGAATATATGTACGATCCTTCAACGACGTATGGGGCAGCCCCGATTGTAGGGCAGATCGAACCCAAGTAGGCGGATTTGGTATCGATGATGGCTAAATCCTGAAAAGGGGCTTCAAACATCCTGGTGGAGGGGAAATGGCAGAAGATCAATCTAATGATATTAAACTTGGGCCACTATCTCATGTAGGTATCGTCGTAGAGAACATGGATAAAGCCATTGAGTATTACAGTTCTGTTTTTGGCATCGGTCCGTTCAATACCGAAATCTATGATCTCAACGAATTTATTCACCGGGGCCAACCTGTAAACGCGAAAGTGAAAGCGGCTATCGCAAACGCAGGTCCCGTGTTTATCGAGTTAATTGAGGTGCTGGAAGGTGAAACACCGCATTCCGAATTTCTCAGAGAGAAAGGGGAAGGATTGCAACATATCGCCTTCACGGTTGACGATATAGATGGTACGCTGGCAAAACTGGCAAAGGATGGAGTCGAACCGCTAATGCAATACAGCTTGACTATCGATGGGGCTGAGAAAAAACAATATGAGATTCATGAAGCCTATCTCAATAGTGACAAAATCGGTGGCACCACAATTCAATTGATGGAGATCAGAAAGAAATCAGGTTGAAATTCGGATACATTTCATGCTGTATAGTTTTGTTGAAACAGGAATTATGGCGTTACCAATGCCAATCAAATATAAGGAGGTATTCCAGTGAGTTCATGGTTTTCATTAGAAGGAAAGGTTGCCATAGTAACCGGCGCCAGCAAGTATACCGGAGGTGCCATTTCCAATGAACTGGCCAATGCCGGGGCAGATGTTGCACTCGCTGCTCGAACCGTAAAGGGCCTGGAAAAGGTAGCTGATCAAGTTCGTGAGAAAGGCAGGCGTGCGTTGCCAATACCCACCGATGTCACCAAAGTTGAGGACATAAAAAATATGGTCCAAAAGACGGTCGACGAATTTGGGCGAATCGATATATTGGTCAATGTAGCCGGAACTGATATCCCGCAGCCTGCACTTGAAGTAAGTGAGGAACTGTGGGAATCGATGGTGCGGCTTAATTTGACGAGTCACTTTTTGTGCAGTCAGGCAGTAGCCCCGATCATGATCAAACAGGGTGGTGGATGCATTATTGATATCGCTTCGGCAGAAGCGTACCGTGCCTCTGTCACAAATCCGGGTTACTCGGCAGCAAAGGCCGGACTTCTTAACCTGGTAATGAGTCTGGCGGCCGAGTGGGGTCAATACAATATCAGAGTGAATGCCATAGCACCGGGATTTATTGATCATCCTTACCTCGAATATGCCATGCAAATCCCATCGTTGAAGGAAATATTTGAAAGAATCCCGCTGGGACGGGGCGTTAAGCCGGAGGAAATAGGGGCTACAGTGGTCTTTTTGGCATCCGACGCTTCCGCATGCACAACCGGTGTTACCATACCTATGGAAGGCGGTATGACTACTTTAATGGGCTGATTAGCTCAACAACAGGAGCCGACTCAATATGTTCGGCTATGCAGGGAAAATTCTGAAGATCGATTTGTCCCATGGCACCACCGATGTGCTTGAAACATCGGATTACTCCGAGATGTTTCTTGGGGGATGTGGAATCGCTGCCAAACTTTGCTGGGATTTAGTTCCTGGTAAGGTAAAGGCGTTCGACTCCGAAAATGCCCTCATTTTTGCTACCGGACCGCTTGCTGGAGTACCTGTCATCGGAGGTTCACGCTGGGTAGTGGGCGGCAGGTCTCCGGTGACCTCTCAGGAACATTTCACGTACTGTAATCTCGGCGGAGACTGGGGGCTGCGATTGAAAGCGGCTGGGTTCGATGCTGTTGTTATTCAGGGTAATGCCCCAAAATCAGTCTTTCTCTTTATTCGTGATGGAACTGTTGAGATAAAGGACGCTTCATACCTTTCTGGCAAAGGAGCAATAGATACGAGGGAGATCATTAAAACCGAATTTGGTGCCGATACCGGTGTCGCAGCTATCGGCCCTGCTGGTGAGAACCGCGTTGTCAGTGCCATTATTCTGGCTGATGACGACGCCAGCGGAACTGCCGGGATGGGTGCTGTGATGGGATCAAAAAACCTCAAAGCCATTGCCGTCAAGGCTCGACATAAGAAAACGAAAGTGGCCAATCCAGAAGCCCTCGATAGCCTCATCCGGTACTTCCGATATGTAGATAGACAACCAGTCTCTGGTGTAGCTGGTATCCCATTAAGAATTACCGGACCGAAAACATCAAAAGCCCCTTGCTATGGCTGCCTCGGTAATTGCCTTCGGAGAAGCTATAAGTCCGAAACCGGTCAAACGGGTAAGTTCATGTGCGAAGCAGCGATATTCTATCAGTTTTTTACTGAGGCCCGATACGGAAAGGGGTATGAAAAACCGTTCCAGGCAACCAAACTGTGTGACCAGTACGGAGTGAATGTCGCTGAGATCGGGACGATTATCATGTGGCTGCTGCAGTGTTCCGGTAAAGGCATTGTGAATGATGAGACTATTGGCATTCCGATTTCAGATGTTGGGAGCCTTGAATTCCTTGATAACCTGGTGGGCAAAATGGCCCGACGTGAGGGATTTGGAGATCTTCTCGCCCAGGGCGTAGATGTTGCCGCGGAATCACTGGGACAAGAGGCAGTCGCACTCCTAGCGCCTCACCTTTCAAAAAACCGGCAACGGAATGTCTATGATGCCCGGCTATATATCAATACCGCTTTGCTGCATGCGATGGAGCCCCGCCTGATGATGGGACAGGGTCAGGAGATCACCCGGATCATCTTCAAATGGCTGGAATGGCGACGGGGCGAGGATCACAGCTATATGTCTAATGAGGTAGCTCGCCATATTGCCGAGCGGTTTTGGGGAAGTGAGGTTGCCGCAGATTTCTCTACGCACGAAGGAAAGGCACTGGCAGCCAAAATGATACAGGATCGGCAGTCAGCCAGGGATTGCCTTATTTTGTGTGGCTTCATCTGGCCCATCATGGATTCCGAGTTCACTGAGGATCATGTTGTCAATCCAGCCTTCTCAGCGCAGATACTATCGGCGGTTACCGGCAAGGAGTATGATGAGGCAGTTTTGGATCGCATCGGAGAGCGCGTATTTACACTAAAGCGTGCTATCTATTTAAGAGAGGGTCATCGCGGCATCGAAGATGATTGTCTGGCGGAGAGCTGGCATACCGTACCGACGATGTGGGACTTTCCGAATCCAGAGATGATCGTTCCGGGGCCGGGTAATGAAGCAAACTCGCGTCAGGGTGCCGTAGTTGATCGAGAGATATTTGAGGAAATGCGATCAGAATATTACAAGCATCGTCAATGGGACCCACAAACCGGAATTCCTTCTGTCTCTAAACTGAAAGAGTTGGGGTTAGCGAAAATCGCCGAAAGTCTGGGGAATCACAGCAGTGATTCCGTTGCAAGATAGAGGAGGGAACATGGGAGAATTAAACGATTATAGCGGAGAATTTGTACCCAGTTTAAAACTGGCAGATTTCAGCAAAGAAGCGCTACTTCGACTGCTGATAGCCTACGCAAGATGCTATCCGGGTATGGACGGTCTCTGGTTTAGCCTTTGCAGAGAACGCTTCGGCGATGAAGTAGCACGGGAGTTGGATGAGGAAATATGGGCCAACCGTGCGCTGGAACCGGAAGCAAAACGAATCTGTGAAGCTCTCGATATTCAGGGTGACGACGTTGCTACGCTCTTCAAACTTTACCAGACTCAACCAGGATTCGAGCCTTTGGGTTTCGAGATGGAATATGAGTTAAAGGACAGAAATCACGGGATATGCACTGTGCGCAACTGCCGCTCCGTTGAGTATTTCGCCAGACACAACGATTGGGATACCTGCCGATGGGTATGCGAAAAAATCGATCAGATCGGATTCGAAGCGGCAGCTCACTATTTTAATCCCAATATGATTGTGACCCCGTTGAAGCTACACCCCAAAAGCAAAGATGACAGGCCTCATTGTGTATGGGAATACAGGGTTGTATAGCCACACACAGGTGATTAATAGTCACGATAGGGTTAAACGTTTTGGGGTTATCATTGGTAATAATTACATGCTAACCGTATTGTGAGAGTTCTAATCCCGGGACTATCCTAGAGTTAGTATTTCGGGAGGTTGGCAACTAATGGAAATAGAACTCTGCTCAGAATGTTATGGAACAGGACATGTGACAATTTCTTGTGAGTGTTGTACAGGAAAATACAATCATATCGGGCAGGTGCTCTGCCATGGGTGCACCGGAAACGGGAGCCAACTGTTTGAGTGTCTTGCTTGTAATGGAACTGGATTTGCATCCATTGAACATAACAAAGACAGCATCTGCGTCTAGATACTAATTCTAATAAACCGATTTGAATCTCTCTTCAAATCTCCATGAAAACATTTAAGCATCAACATGGAACTATCGAATCACCCCAATGCCGACTGTAAACGGGTGATCACATGAACATACTTTGGGGGTGCCCCAAGCAGTTTTCGACTGTACTACATTCTTGCCACCGCACTGAGGACATTTGATCTCAATCTTTTGTTCGGGATTTTCTGGTATCATATCCTCGAAACTGACCCCACGCTCATTGCATTCAAATCCCTGCATAGGCATTTCTGTGCCTCGTTTGATGCCAAGTATCAAATACTGTAGACGTGAAACGATAATTACGGGAAACCGTAGGAAATTGTATCCTGCCTTGGGGTTAGTTATACACCACCTGTATTTGAATAACCTTACTGTTTTACCACACTGATAACGAGTGCATGTCCTTCAGAACCATGATAAACTAGTAACAGGAATTACAACACCATAATCATATGTGAATAACTCAAAATGAAGGGCATTTCAAGAATCGATTCCAACCATACTCACGGCTGGTTCGTACGCGTATTTCGAAACGGTGGTACTCATTCCAAAATGTTCAGCGACGGGGTCCATGAAGGAAGGGAAAAGGCTCTGAAAGCTGCACAGGAATACAAGGAAGAGTATGAACGCCAACACCCTCCATCATATGCAACTACTCGCTTACGGATGAAACCTCTGCGGAATAACAAATCCGGAGTTGTGGGAGTGTCTGACACTCATGACAGGTCGAGGACAGGTAAAATATTGCCTTGCTTCAGTGTAAGTTGGCGCCCTCACAAGAACGTGACCCGTTGTAAGAAGTTTTATTATCATCAATATGATTCACGAGAAGCCGCCTTTGAGGCCGCAGTAGAATTTCGGAAAGAACGAGAACTTGAGATACTGGCAGAAATCAATGGTACTGTGACAACCGAAAAAGAATTTAGCCCATCTGATAAAATGCTTGCTTTTCTGAAGTCGAAACCAATGCGGTGAGTATAGAACTTGCAATGCCTGCTACACGGTTAATGCTTTGTTGCAAACGGCTACAACAAGCCAGTTAACCTTGTAACTTATCCAGAGCCCTCTCGGCCTCTTTTAACCACCTGGGTTTACGCTTCCATTCCTTGCATGCCTGAATTTGATATCCCGCGTCATCATAAAGAACACAAGTCACTCCATATCGATTGGCTTCTGTAATCGCTTTGGGATCAAATGGGGCACTTGAAACAAGCATTAACCTATCAAACCAAAAATCCTTCTTATCCGCATGCGCTGAATAGTAAACATCTACGGCTTTTCTTACCAATGTTAAAACATCCTTGCGCTTTACTGGAGATTTCCGGTCTTTGCACTCGATCCACATATCAATCTGAGTTTGTTTTCCGGGAATTCGCGCCCAGATATCGACTGTAGACCGTCAGCTAAAATGGGACACATGAAAGGCCACTAAAACCGTACAG
>CAZWIP010000081.1:0-12368 GCA_964634125.1 uncultured Dehalococcoidia bacterium | reverse complement strand
CTAACAAGGCCTTCACGTCCGGAATGTCCGACGCTATGCTCATCGGGGCAATCGTCATGGTACTTGCCTCGCTAGTTACTCTGATTATCCTCCCGACTCGCATACGCCCTCCCCAGGAATAATACCGGGACGGCATGCCTTTCCTGAGCTATTGCCCCCCAATGCTGCAGCGGTTACAATGCGAACAACCGATTCAGCCTGGGTGATGATAGGAGTTGAGCTTTGATATATAAAGGAGACAGTATGAATGGTCACATTGAACGCCCCGAGTGGGTTTCTCACTTTAATCAGTTCGGCCCGGCGGTGGGCGGCGCAGAGGGACTGATACCCTTGGATGCCGAGGAACTGAAACGTACGGCATGTGAACTCTCCGGTTTGGACGATTTCGGAGAGTTTCCCTGGGAAGAGGCCTTTCATAAGCTACTGTGGAGCTTCAACAACGAAGCACAGCTTACCACCCTGGGACGCCTGATAACACGTTCCGAGATGTTGCGTACATTGAACATAAGGTTGAGACTAACCGCTTTCTGGAAAGAGTATCCGGAGGCGCTTGCTGCAACGGTTCGTGCGCCCATTATCATAGCCGGGGCAGCCCGTACAGGAACCAGTATTTTGCAGGAAGTTCTCTCACAGGATGAGCAGTTTCATCTTCCATACCACTGGAAATGCCTGAATCCGCTGCCGCTTTTCGATGATCGGGAACAGGACATAGCGGCACGCAGGGAATGCGCCGAGTGCGAATCGGACTTCTGGGTGGATGTTCAGCCGGAAATCAGGGCGATGCACGATTTCGGAGTCGATTTACCGACTGAGTGTGTCATATTCATGTCAACCGATTACAGCTCCGACTACTGGCCGATGGTTGCAAATCTGCCGACCTGGAACGCATGGCGGATGGAGAATGACTATACCACCTCCAATTATATCTGGCACAAGCGCCTGCTCCAAACGATGCAGTTCAACGAACCGCAATCCAGGGTGTGGCTATTAAAATCGCCGGCGCACCTGGCATTTCTAGAAATCCTAAAAACGACGTATCCAGATGTTCGCATAATCCACACCCACCGCGACCCGGTAAAATGCATTCCATCGACTGTGAATGTGGCCAGTACAATCAGGTGGGAACGGAGTCGCAGCGTTGACTATAAAGAAGCGGCGGATATACTTTCCTTCGGTTTCCAGTTCTTCATGGAGAACGTAATCGAACAGCGAACCGACGGCCGGCTGCCCGAATCGCAAATCGTGGATATTCAATTACCTGACCTCATCAACCGTCCCGTTGAAGCCATTAGACACATCTACGACCATTTTGGACTCACCTTCCCTGAAAACATGGAAAGGAATATCCTCGATTACCTGATTAACAAACCCAAGGGGAAATTCGGCAAGCACAGTTATGATATGGAGAAGTTCGGCATGAGTGAGGCGTCACTGCGGGAACAATTCCGGCGGTATACTGACTACTATCAAATAGAGCCCGAAAAATGATTGCCCTTCCTATCCAGACGCTAGTGGATGGACTGCCATATTACCAGTTTCAATACTAAAAAAATAGTGCCATGAGGTAACTCGAATACATGGCACACGGTTCACGAATACGCGGCTCCATTGGACATATGGGCCTCTTGATAGGTTATGTCATTTATGAAGCGGCAGTTTGCACCCTCAAAGCCAGTACTATTTAACCTCACGAATAAATCACAGCCTTTCCATAAAGTATTGACAAATCGCGGTCTCGACAATTAGACTTGAACACCAATCGGTTCCAATGTCGAAGACTGTTCCCCAAATTGTGTGGCTAAATGAGACAAATAGGAGGTCGAAATGAAGAAGGTCGCCAGGTATTCATTCGTCTGTGTCATGGTACCTCTTGTAATCTCCTTGTTTTTGTTGGTTGCCTGCGGTGAAGACGATGATAATGACGTGCCGACTGGGACTACTATGCCAACCGTCACCCCGCCAGATATAGCAACACCTGAACCAGCCAATGATGTTACCTTCACGATCGGTCATATCACGGATATAACGGGGCCAGGTGCATCTGCACATGAATACATACGGTTGGCACTGGAGGATCTGGCCGGCTACTTCAATGAACAGAACGTTATTCCGGATGTGAAACTGAAAGTGATCGAGTATGACCAGCAAAACGATCCTTCCAAGGACATACCGGGATATGAGTGGCTTAAGGAAGCGGGAGCCGATGTAATTTTCGGTGCTACTCAGTCGGCACCGCTGACGTTGAAGAACAGGATTGTCGACGATGGCGTACTGTTATTTGCGGCGGCGACCGATCTGAACGCGATCTCACCGCCCGGACATGTGTTTTGCCTGGGCACTATCCCTCAGTTTGATGCTTATACGCTCCTCAAGTGGATTGCCGAAAATGACTGGGATTCTGAGATAAGCGGCCCGGCGAAGATAGGGGGAGCCGGGTGGGATGATTCACATACAGGCCCAGTACTCGATGCGATGCAGGAATATGCAGAGGCCCACCCCGATCAGTTCGAATGGGTTGGAGGTCACCTGGCACCTCTTGGCACATTTACCTGGGGGCCAGAGGTCGATGCATTGAAAGACTGCGACTATGTGTATCCAGGTATAGTGATGGCGAACTTTGTACGGGATTATCGAATCGCAGGACATACGGGTAAGATCATCGGGACAGACGCTCAGGCAGCTTTCTTTGGGCTGATCGATGACACGAGACTTTGGGATGAGATTGACGGGATGTTGTTTCTCAGATCAACGCGCTGGTGGAATGAAGAAGGCCTGATAGTCAACCTAGCCAAACAACTTCTTCACGAAAATCATGAGACCCAAGCCCAGGAGATCATGTCCTCAGGAGTGGGTTACATGGCTCTTAGCCAGGTATATCAAATGTTCTACATAATAGCCGATGCGGCAGAAGCTGTCGGGCCCCAGAACCTCGACTCTCAGGCACTTTATGAGGCAGCCACATTTTTCACATTGACAATTGATGGTATTCCACGACACAGTTTCAACGAAACCAAACGTGACTCTATCGATGTCTATGGTATGTACGAGGCTAGGGCTGATAGTGAAGATATATTCAGATTAAGTGAGGAGTGGTATCCGACGATCCGGGAACCATAGTCGAAGATATCCTAGGTTTTATCGCCCAAAGCAATATAATAGCTTACTTGTTGAGTTCTTTTGGTACATCAGCAGATTTCATAACGATTAGAAAAAGCTCATGCGTGCACCACGTTCAAAGACTGCTCCAAAAACACTCCTTTGTTGAGATAACAATTCACGACTAAGTTACCTCTCTCGATGTATTACAATTCACCATGTTGGTAGAGTATAATGTTTAACAGGTTCGTATTAACTGAGACCCGCATACAGATAAGGGCATTTTCCCGTAAGATCGCGTAGCTCTACGAATGGACAGGTCCAGCCGACTGTGCGACGCTTTATTCAAGTGTCGGGTGAAGCTTGGAGCAACTTTTCGATTTTCCAAATAGAAGGTTGTGCTGCTGTATCAAAAGCGGATAGCGCCGGCAATCAACTAGCGGAGGCGGAACATGTCAATGGTCCTTGAAGGTATCCGGGTTCTGGATTGGACGATGTTCCAGCAGGGCCCCGTGGCCAGTATGATCCTGGGGGATTTGGGGGCGGATGTGATCAAGATCGATGGCGTGGTGTTCCATCAAGCAATGACCTGCCGAACCATCCACACAGGGCAGCTCAATCAGATCAATGTCCTCAAGAAGTACACGGACAAACCGGTGCTCCTTCTGGAGGGCGATATCGTTGACGTGCGTAACTATAACGAAGGCGCCACCCGAACCAAGGTTGATGCCTTCATTGATGTTCTGGATAGCTATAAACGTAGGAAGGAGAGCTAGTGCAATGGCTAAGGGAGAAGTAGTCATCAACGAATCACACTGCCTCGGCTGCGGCTACTGCGAGCACTTCTGCCCCCAGGGATGCATCGTCGTCACCGGGGAGAAGTACTCATCGTTCGGGTATCTGCTGCCGGTATTTACCAACGAGGAGAAGTGCAACGCCTGTGGCATCTGTGAGTGGATGTGTCCTCACTTCGGGATCGAGGTGTATAAGTACGTGGAGGCTGAGGCATGACGGAGAGAACGCTGGTAAAAGGAAACGAAGCGGTTTGCTGGGGAGCCGTCAATGCCGGAGTGGATGCCTTCTTCGGCTACCCAATCACGCCGCAGAACGAAGTGATCGAGTGGTTCGCTCGCGAGCTGCCGAAACGAGGAAAGGTCTTCGTTCAATCACAATCAGAGAACGGGGCGATCATGATGGTTTACGGCGGAGCGGCCGCCGGGTTCAGGGTGATGACATCCACGGCCGGCCCGGGCTGGAGCCTGATGCAGGAAGGGATGTCCCATCTGGCAGCTGCGGATGTGCCGTGTGTTATCGTGATCACCCAGCGGGGTGGTCCGGGGCAGGGGAGTATCCGGCACGCCCAGATGGATTATGCGAACGTCACCCGTGGTGGTGGTGCAGGCGGCTACAAGAACATCATACTGGCTCCCAACTCCGTTCAGGAGATCCACGATTTCATGCAGCTAGCCTTCCATCTGGCGGACAAGTACTGCAATCCGGTCATCGTCCTCTCCGATGGCGTCATCGGACTGATCCTGGAAGCGGTTGAGCTGAAGCCTTTGGAGTTCGAGCCGCTCCCGGAAAAGGAGTGGGCCGTCAAGGGACGGGACACGCACCCGGAGGAAATGATGCGCCGGTTCATCCATTCCTCGCCGGCGAGTGGCAAGTTCCGCGAAGGCTACTTCCATTACGGGGCCTGGCTGGAACACATGGATCAGAGGCATCGCCAGATGGCCGAAGCCGAGGTCCGCTGCGAAACCTATCAGGCGGACGATGCGGAACTGATGATCGTTGCATTCGGTTATGTATCACGGGTCTGCACCGAGGCGATCAATCGGGCTAGAGCCGAGGGATTGAAGGTCGGGCTGCTGCGGCCCATCACGTTATGGCCACTGGCTTCCCAGGCCATCAGGGAACAGGCCGATAAAGGACGCAAGATTCTGGTGGTCGAAGATAACCTGGGCCAGATGGTCGATGATGTCAAATGCGCTGTCGAGGGGAAGACGGAAGTCCACTTCCTCGGCATGCTGAGCAGACACATGCCGACAGATGGCGGAATGATCATGCCGGGCAGAGTCCTGGAGGAGATACGGAGGATACTATGAGTGAGGAAACTGCAACGAGGGTGAGAGTCACCGGGCTGAAGCGATCTTTCTTTGTTCCTCTCATCGGGTGTCCTGGCTGCCAGCACCCGATAGTGTCGCGGACCGTTGGTGAGGTTCTCGAGGAGATGGAGATGGATGGTTCGGCCATCGTAATCACCGGGATTGGCTGCGCCGCCGGGATTGCCACGCTGAACCTTGATACGGTGCTGGGTTCTCATGGGGGGGCACCGGATACGGCCACGGCCATCAAACGGCTTCGACCGGAATGCATGGTAGTCACCATGCAGGGTGACGGCGACTGTATCGCCATTGGAGCTGGATCGTTTATCGGCAGTATGACGCGCGGTGAAAACATCACTATCATCATGTCGAACAACACCAACTACGGAACGACGGGCGGGCAGACAGCACCTACCACGCTTATCGGGCAGAAAACCGCCACGAGTCCGGAGGGCCGGGACCCTCTGCGGGAAGGATACCCGGTACATGTGGCTGAACTCGCTGCCACCTTCCAGGGCGTGGCATACAGTGCTCGAGGTGCAGTGAATACGGCGGCCAACTATCAGCATACCAAGAAGTACATCCGGAACGCCTTTCAAAAGCAGCTCGAGGGAGCAGGATTGAGCTTCGTCGAAGTCCTGTCAGCTTGCCCACCGAACTGGCGCATGGAGCCCACGGAATGCCTGAACTGGATCACGGACAAGATGATCCCTGAGTTCCCTCTGGGCGAATTCAAGAATAGCTCCAAGACCGGTTGACGATCGGGACCGAAGCAAAAGGAGAACTTACAATGCAACATGAAGCATCAACGGCTGAACTCATCGTCGCCGGAGTCGGAGGACAGGGGGTGCTCTTCGCGGGCCAGATGCTGGCGTTGGCCGGGTTGAGCAAGTACCAGTATGTCTCCTATATGCCCTCGTACGGGGTTGAGAAACGAGGGGGACCTTCGGAATGTACCTTGGTACTGTCCGATGAACCCGTCGCTTCCCCCATTCTCGACCAGGCGCAAACCATAGTACTCTTGGACAGTTCGCAGGCAAAGATGTTCGAAGGACGGCTTCGATCCGGCGGAACCATGATTGTTGAGAAGACCGGGCTGGATTTCCAGCCGGAGCGGACAGATTTGAATGTGGTGCCCATATCCGGGCTTGAGATCGCGATGGGGATGGGCGGGGCTATGGTGAACAACCTGATCATGCTCGGCGTGTACATGGAATTGATGAAGCCTATTGAACCAGAGATCGTCCTGAATGAAATCGAGAAAAAGACAGGCAATCGTGCCGAGCTCCTGCAGCGCAATCGGGAGGCGTTCAATAAGGGACTGGAACTGGGCAGGGCGCTGGCCGCCTGAATCTTGCAGTCAAAAGGGGGAGACATGCCATTCAAAGTCGTTCAGCTTATGGACAAACCGGGATCCTTCATGCCCGATTACGGGGATATGATTCGGCAGGCCGGCATCGACGTTGAGTTCCAGAAAGCAAACTGCGAAACCGAGGACGAGATCATCGCTGCAGCCGCCGATGCTGATGTGGTCATAGGAGTGGCCACTTTTCAACCGTTCACGCGGAAGGTGATGGAAGGTCTCGTCAAATGCCGGTTCCTCATGAGTCTGGGAATCGGTTTCGACAATCTCGATTTGCAGGCGGCTACAGATCACGGCATACTAGCAGCCAATGTGCCCGACTATTGCCAGGAAGAGATGTCGGATCATGCGATGGCCCTTATCCTGGCATTGACACGAAAGATCACCAGACTGGACAACTTCGTGAAGCAGGGAAAATGGGTACAGGAACCTGAGCCTGAGATTCAGATGCAGGTTTGGCCAACGATGTCCCGATTGCGCGATCAGACCCTAGGTCTCATCGGGTTCGGGCGGATCGCCCGGATGCTGGTACCCAAGGCGAAGGGTTTCGGCGTACGCGTCATCGCTTACGATCCTTATCTGGACACAGATGTCTTCCAATCAGCAGGTGTGGAACAGGTCGATCTGGATGACTTGCTGGCCCAGGCAGATATCCTGTCATTCCACTGCGCCCTGACGAATGATACACGGCACATGCTGGGTGCCGAACAGTTCGAGAAAATGAAACCCTCAGCCATCGTGGTCAACACGGCGAGGGGCGGGCTCATCGACCAGTCGGCACTTTATCAAGCCTTGACAACCGGGCAAATCGGCGGTGCAGGGCTCGATGTCACCGATCCTGAACCTATTCGTCCGGATGACCCTTTACTGAAACTGGAAAATGTCACCATTACTCCTCATTCAGCCCATGCCTCCATACCTGCACTCATGGCATTATTGCAACGACCCGGCGAGGAGGTTGCCCGCGTGCTGAAAGGAGAGCGACCGGTAGGTCTGCTCAATCCGCAGGCAGAAGAGAAATACCGCGAGCGCTGCGCCTCGATGGGGTAGCGTTTGGGGAGCAGGTTTGATTCCGGCTGGCTCCCATCGGAAGCAAACCGAGGACATCTCAATATGAGCATGACGACACTGGTGCTCGCAGACGACCATCGAGCGGTTCGAGAGGGACTGCGCGCTCGATGAAATAAACGAAGCGTTTGCCGATATTGAACGGGGCGATATCATCAGAGGAGTCATCCGGTTCTAATATCCCGGTCATAATTGAAAGGAGCATTCAGGATGAGTTACGAAGCCTTGATCTATGAGAAAGACGCCGGCATTGCAACCGTGACGCTGAACCGGCCGGAGCACCGAAATGCTCTGAACACGGTGCTGGTCGGCGAACTGAATCGGCTTTTTGATGAAATGGCGGACGATGCGGAAGTGAAGGTGTGATAACCACGGAATCATGATCGTTGGACACAAATGCCAAGACTGAAAGGGGTGTGAAAGTATGATTTGTATATCTGAATTTTTAATGAGGAGGAAGCAATGACCGGTATAGTATCCTTCGGTGCCTATGTTCCCATACACCGGATGAACCGCGCCGAGTTTCACCGGGCCTGGGCTGGATTCCCCATTCCGGGGGAATCAGCGGTAGCTGCTTACGACGAGGATACCATCACGATGGGAGTCGAGGCCGCTATAGACTGTATTCGGGGTTTTGATAGCCAGTCCATCGACGCCGTCTTTCTGGCCACCACTACCTGCCCATATAAAGAGAAACTGGGGGCGAGCATCATCGCCACAGCCCTCGATCTTCGGGCAGGGATTCGCACTATGGATATCACTGGCACCCTGCGGGCAGGAACCACCGCATTGGCCACGGCTCTTGATGCTATCAACGCAGGGTCGGCGCGAAACGTCCTGGTGGTTGCCTCTGATTGTCGCCTCGGAGCGCCTTCCGGCATGCTGGAGCAGATGCTGGGAAGTGGGGCAGCAGCGCTGCTTATCGGAACGGAGGGCGTCATCGCCGAGATCGAGGGGCAGTCTTCCCTCTCCGATGAGTTCTCTGGGGTATGGCGATCGGATGACGATCTTTTCGTTCGTTCCTGGGAAGATCGCATGACCCTTGAAAAGGGTTACTCGGCCATGCTTCCCGAAGCGATCAGCGCCCTGATGCAGAAATACAATATACAGCCGGACAGCTTCGACAAGCTGGTTATCGACGCTCCGACCAACGTCACCAAACAAGCAGCCGTGGCTAAGAAACTCGATCTCGATCCGGCCAAACTCCAGGACGCCCTTTTCCTGACCGTGGGCAACACCGGGGCCGCCCTAGCTTCAATGATGCTTGTAGCAGCACTGGAAGAGGCGTCTCCAGATCAGACAATGCTCTATGCCAGCTATGGGAACGGCGCGGACGCTTTCTTGCTCCGGACAACATCTGATCTGGCCAATCTGGAACCCCGGAGAGGAATCAAGCGGCATATCGAGTCGAAGCTGATGCTGTCCAACTATGAAACCTATCTGCGCTGGAACGGGATTATCCCATTGGATGCGGGTCGGAGACCCGATCCTCCTGCAGCTTCGCTGACGGCGCTTTACCGGCATAGACAAGAGATACTGGCTTTGTACGGAGTGCGTTGTTTGAACTGTGGTACACCGCAGTATGTCAGTCCATCGGCATTGTTGACCACGGGTGTCACGCCTATCCGTATCTGTGCCGCGTGTCATGCCAAGGACCAGTTCGAACCTTATCGGTTCGCGGACAGGCTGGCCACTGTTTTTACCTTCACTCAGGACAACCTGGCGGCTGGTATGGATCCGCCCTCCATAACTGCAGTGATCGATTTCGATGGCGGCGGTCGGGCGCTCTTCGATGTGACCGATCGTGATCCCTCCAAACTGGATGTGGACATGCGCGTGGAGATGACGTTCAGAAAGATGTTTACTAACAACGGGATTCACAACTACTACTGGAAGGCCCGACCCATTCGATGCGAGGACGGTAACAATGGTTAGAAGTATTAAAGATAGAGTAGCGATTATTGGTATGGGTTGCACACGGTTCGGCGAACTGTGGGATGAGAGCCCATCGAGTCTCGTCGTTGATGCAGCTTATGAGGCATTCGAGGATGCAGGAATCGGTCCGGATGATGTGCAGGCGTGCTGGCTCAGTTCGGTGGAGGCATCGACCTCAGGGATGGCCGGTCTGGGTCTCAGTGCCCCGTTAAGGCTGCAATACAAGCCGGTGACACGGGTCGAGAATATGTGCGCAAGTGGATCGGATGCACTGCGGAACGCCTGCTACGCCGTGGCGGCGGGTGTGTGTGACGTTGCACTAGCCTTGGGCATTGAGAAACAGAAAGATACGGGAGAAGCTGGACTTAGAGTGACCGGCGGACCCCCCAAAGCGGCCGTAGAGCCAAACGCCACTAATCCAGGAGCGTTTGCCATGATGGCCACGCGGTATTTTTCCCGCTACGGTATTACCCCGGACGAGGGGAAGACCATGCTGGCCAGGATCGCCGTCAAGAGCCACTACAACGGGTCTCTAAATCCTAAAGCACACTTTCGCCGCATCATCTCGCTGGAACAGGTATTGAACGCACCGATCGTCGCCTGGCCGCTGGGTCTTTTCGATTGCTGCGGGATCAGCGATGGCGCTGCTGCGGCGATCGTTGTCCCGGCCGAGGATGCGAAGAATTTTCGCAACGATCCAGTCTACGTGAAGGCACTTCAAATATGTGTTGGACCTGCGGACGGGATAGTAACAAAAGAGTACGACTATACACACGTCGAAGAAACCTACCGTGCCGGGCTGGCTGCCTATACCGAAGCCGGGATCACCAATCCACGCAAAGAGATCAGCATGGCTGAGGTCCACGATTGCTTCTCCATCACCGAAGCGGTTCTCATGGAAGACTTGCAGTTCAGCCAGCGAGGCCGGGTGAAGGAGGACATCGAAGCGGGAGTATTCGACCTCAAAGGAGAGCTGCCAATCCAGCCGGATGGCGGCCTGAAGTGCTTTGGTCACCCCGTGGGGGCCAGCGGCCTGCGCATGATGTATGAGATGTACAAGCAATTGCAGGGGAAAGCGGGGGAACGGCAGATCGCCGATCCTAAATTGGGATTGACGCACAACATGGGTGGGCAGCCCTCGGGATGCACCGTTAGTTGCATCATTGTGGGAAACTGACAGGAGTCTGCCCCGAAGGTTTTGATGATAGTGGTTGTATCGTAGAGCGACCCTTCAGGGTCGCTCCTGGCGAGGCTGAAACATCGGACCACGCACTGACAGCCGTTAGCAGATGACTGACCACTCTACTGTCGCAAGAAGGAGTACAAAATGCTAAGAGTCTCAAGCAAACTATGCATGGTAGCACTGGTGTTGGCGTTAACTGCATTGCCATTATTGGCAGCCTGCTCATCTGATGGTGAGAAGACGCCTGAGGCTACGGAGCAGCCAACGGCGTTAGTAGAGGATGTGATAATCACCATAGGCAACATATCCGATGTGACAGGAGGAGCAGCGGGGGCTTTGAAAATTGTCAGCCTTGGGGTGGAAGACGCGATCAAACACTTCAATGAACAAAACCTCATCCCCGGGGTGGAGTTGGAAATGATCACCTACGACAACGAGTATAATCCCGCAAAAGAAATCCCTGGCTATAAGTGGCTCAAAGAGCGTGGAGCCGACATAATTATCGGCAACCTACCTCAAACACCCGTTACTCTAAAACCTTTCGTTGACAATGAAGAGATAATGCTGTTTTCCATGCCATATATTGAAGAGGGGTTCATGCCTCCCGGATATACTTTCAGTTTTAACGTACTTGCTCAACCTATGGGGGCGACACTTATGAAATGGATCGCTAAAAATGATCCAGACTTCCCGCAAGGCCGACCCGCTAAAATCGGGGCGGCTAACTGGGAAGAGCCCCAGTCTCATGCAGTCTTCGAGGGGATGGAAGAATATGCCAATGCCCATCCCAATCAATTTGAGTGGGTGGGTGGTTACTTGACCGGGCGGACTTTCTTTTGGGGGCCGGAGGTGGATGCACTAAAAGATTGTGACTACGTGATGCCTCCAATGGCAGGATTGGTTCCTTTTGCAAAGGAGTATCGAGCCGCAGGTCATGAGGCGAAATTCATAGGCATTGATGGTCAGGCTGCTTTCCTCGGGCTAGTAGGAGACGCAAACTTGTGGGATGAACTTGATGGAATGCTCTTTAGTCTATCTTATGGCTATTGGACCGATAACTCTGAGTTGATAGATCTTGCCAATCAGTTGGTGAGGGATCATCCGAACGCAGAACATGTCATGTCAAACGGCACTTCATACCTTGGTCCATTCATAGCTTATCAGGGTATGCTTGCAATGTTAGCTGAGACGATCAACAACGTGGGACCGGAAAACTTCACATCTCAAGCATTCTACGATGTCGCCAATTCTTACTCGGGATTGCTCGACGGTCGTGAATGGGGCTTCAGCGAGACGAGGCGAACTCCCATTAATACTATCGGTATCTATGAGTTGGATGCTTCCCAGCAGAATCTTTTCAGAGCGGATCCTGAGTGGCAGCCTCTTGTTGAATTAGAATAACTGTTGATTGGTGGATACTATTCAATCACATCAAAGAGCTGACGCACAAAAAGTGGATTGACCTGACTCCCAAAAACCGGTCCAGATAAAATGTTAGACTTGGATTGATTTGAGGGTCCCCCGAATCTTGGGCCAGCCATTAGGTTAGTCCCCGGCAGTCACTGAGGGTCCCCCGAATCTTGGGCCAGCCATTAGGTTAGTCCCCGGCAGGTTCCAG
>CAZWIP010000080.1:0-12371 GCA_964634125.1 uncultured Dehalococcoidia bacterium | reverse complement strand
CTCCATACAGCCACTATATCACAAAGTGACTATTAGTGTTAACAGGCCCTAAATGCAAGATAATCAGAAATCCGCTCTGGTAAACATCGTTACCTATCCCTGGAATCTACTCTTACGCACCTCTGATAACGCTGCCGGTATCGCTCTGGCTACTCTTATTGGTATCTGCGCCGGATTCGGTGCGTACATCTTCTGGAAACTTATCGAATTCTCCAGCTGGCTCTTCTTTAAAAAAGGTGCGGACTGGTTCAGCTTCCTCGATGAATATTACATCATTATCATCCCTGCCATCGGCGGACTGATATTCGGTCCAATCGTCTATTTCCTCGCTCGCGAAGCAAAAGGGGAAGGCCCGCCGGAAATTATGGAATCGATCGCCACCAGAGGCGGGCGCATCCGTACCCGGGTTGCAGCGATTAAAATTCTGGCATCTTCAATATGTATCGGAAGCGGGGGATCGGTCGGACGCGAAGGTCCGATCGTACAGATCGGTGGTTCACTGGGGTCAGCCATCGGTCAGTTGTTTAGAATACCGGATCAATGGCTGCAAACACTGGTGCTTTGTGGTGTCGCAGGTGGTGTATCAGCTACCTTCAATGCGCCCATCGCCGGGGCATTTTTCGCTCTTGAAGTAATCCAGAGACGGATCGTTGCGCGAAATGTAGGGTTTGTGATCCTGAGTTCGGTAATGGCAAGTGTCGTCGCCAGAGCTATCCTGTTCAATGACGATAACCCCACCTCCTTCAAGATTCCAGTCGAATACGGCATGGAAAGCAACCAGGAAATCTTGCTATACATCCTGCTTGGTTTAATCTGTGCCGCTGCCGGACTGTTCTTCGTGAAATTCTTCTACAAGGCAGAAGACCTTTTTGCCCGTGTGAAAATTGCTGATTACTTAAAACCCGCTGTGGGCGGACTCATCGTCGGAGTGATCGGATTCCTATCGATCGAATATGTCTCATCCGATATATTATCAGCAGATATTTTCGGGGTGGGATATGGTTCGCATTACGATCCGGGAGGAGAATCCCTGGATACCGGCCCGGTTGATACACTCCTTTCCGGCGATGCCGGTGTCAGTATAGTTCTGGCACTTCTGGCTCTCAAAGTATTGGCTACATCAATAACACTCGGAAGTGGCGGTAGTGGTGGCGTGTTTGCACCGTCTCTCTTCATGGGCGCGGCTCTGGGCGGAGCGTTTGGCAGTGTATTCCATGACGCCTTCCCGGGTGCTACTGCGCCCGCCGGGGCTTACGCCATGGTGGGAATGGCTGCGTTCTTCGCAGTCGTCGTGAGGGGGCCCATCACCGCGATCATTATCATCTTCGAACTCACTGGCGATTATGAAATCATTCTGCCAGTGATGGCCGCCGTAGTTGTGGGAGTTATTATTTCACACGTGTTTTCCAAAGAAAGCATCTACACCCAACGTTTGAAACGAAAAGGAATAGACCTGAAACTCATGGAAGAACGGGATGTTATGCGAACTGTAACCGTATCGCAGGTAATGACGCGCGACTTCCCAACAGTACCGTTACAAATGTCAGTTACTGATCTGCTCAGGCAAATGGAACGCATGGGCCACCTCGGTTTTCCGGTAGTTAATACCGAAGGAAAACTTATTGGAATAGTCACACTCACCGATGTTCATGCCGCCAATGAGAAAGAGGGCATGGACATTAACACACTCACAGTAGAAGAGATAGCCACTACTAAATCACTTCTGGTGGTTCACCCTGAACAAACACTTCACCAGGCATTGCTCGGCCCGGGAGCCAGAGAGTTTGGGTGCATCCCTGTTATCGACCGCAATGATCCTACCAAATTACTGGGAGTCCTCCGACGCCATGACATCGTCCGGGCTTACATGACCGGAGCCAGCCGATCCGCTTCCGGCCCGAAACCGCCTGATGGTTCGGTTGTATTTTGACAGCCCTACTACCATACGATATCATTAATTCAGATTCAGGATTCCATATACCCGGATGATTTGAGGGCTTTAATTGAGTACACTTTCAAATTCAAAAAGAAACCCAACTTCGCTACGTAGCATCTGGAACTATATCGACGTCCTGAAGCCACGAGAAACCATACTGCTCACCTTCATTGGTCTTTGCGCAGCGATCGTAGCCGCAAAGGGAGATCCAGCCGGTTGGACATTTCTTGGTGTATTAATAGCTGTACTTCTCGGCAGCGGTGGCTGCAACGGGCTCACCAACTATCTGGATCGAAACATCGATGAATTGATGGGTCGCACGTGCAAAAGGCCTCTCCCTTCGCAACGTATCTATCCACCACAAAAAATGCTTCCACTGGCAATCGGGCTGGTTATTGTTGCACTGGTTCTTGCATGGATACTCCATCCGCTATGTTTTGCCTTCGGACTTTCAGGCAGCGTAGCTTCAGTGGTCTACAGAAAAAGAGCCATGTGCGTTTTTCAAGGTATGGTAGCCGGATGCGCACCTGTGCTCATTGGATACCTTGCTTTAAGCCCACATTTAAATCTGACTATCCTGTTCATGTGTTTGCTTATTATCATCTGGATTCCACTGCACGTCTGGAGCGTGATGATCGCCCGTCGTGACGAATATGATGCTGCCAACATTGCCTATTTTCCCTTGACGATGAAGCCGGACAACGCCATCAAGCTACTTTTTTTCCTTTCTATTCTTTTATATATTTCTTCACTGCTCCTGTGGCACGTCACCGATTTTGGCTGGTTCTTTTTCACCATAGCCAATATCACAGGCATCATCATGGTCATTGCCAGTATTCGGTTGCTGCGTAAGAAAGCTTCCAAAGACTCCTGGAAGCTGTATAAGATATCGTCTTTCCCTTATCTCGGTCTCATTTTCCTGGCCATGTGCCTCAATTTTTGGCTCTAATTAAAGAGGTTTTTTGGGTTCCGTGCAATTTTTCAACATAGAGAACTACTGCCCTCAAACCAAAGCGCGTACCGGCACGCTGACTACACCTCACGGTTCGATTCCTACACCTTTCTTCATGCCTCTGGCCACGCAGGGCTCAGTTAAGACACTCGACCCCGATGATCTTAGAAACATAGAGGCAAAGATCATACTGGGCAATACCTATCATCTTTACTTGAGGCCCGGGCTGGATGTCATCAAGGAGTTTGGCGGACTCCACAAGTTCATGGCCTGGGACGGACCCATGCTTACGGATAGCGGAGGATTCCAGGTTTTCAGTCTGGGACATCTGCGAAAGATAAATGACGAAGGAGCTTTGTTCCGATCCCATATCGACGGCAGCGAACATTTTCTCACCCCGGAACTGGCCATCGAAATCCAGGAGACTCTCGGCGCCGATATCATCATGGCCTTCGATGAATGTACTCCGCATGATGCCAAACCCAAGAAAGTCAGGGAAGCAATGGATCGAACCCATCAATGGGCTGAACGGTGTCTTAGAAAACATCAACGGGAAGACCAGTTGTTGTTTGGGATCGTGCAGGGTGGTACCGATATGGACATGCGCAAAGAATCGGTAACGGCTCTCACTTCACTGGATTTCCCCGGTTATGCCATCGGGGGATTGAGTGTAGGCGAACCAAAGGAATTGATGTATCCCATAACCCGAGAAACCGCAGCTTTACTTCCCGTTGAAAAACCACGTTATCTTATGGGTGTGGGCTCGCCGGAAGACTTAGTCGAGTGTGTATCGTACGGAATCGACATGTTTGATTGCGCCCTGCCAACTCGCATTGCTAGAAACGGTGCACTCTTTACCAGTGAAGGTCGGGCCAATATCCGAAATGCACGCTTCAAAACGCAGGGTGAACCCATCGATCCGGACTGTGATTGCTACACCTGCCGGACGTTCTCCGCTGCCTACTTGCATCATCTTTTCAAATGTGAAGAGCTACTGGGATATCGGCTGACGACTATCCACAATCTCCGGTTTATATTGCGTCTCATGGAAGATATGCGTAATGCCATCATCGATGGTACTTTCTCTGAATTTAAGACCAACTTCATAAACAACTACCAAACAGTCGATGACGAAGTACGGACAACCCAGAAGGCAAAGTGGCTCCGAGCACAGAGGGGAAAGGCATCTTCGTAAGGTAGTCGCTCCTTGCCCCATTCGTTCTCAATATGCTAAAATCAATCGGTTTGGTGCGTTCGCGCCAGACATGGTTTATGCTGTAAAAATGCAGGGCATTATTGAATGAAAATCTGGTAATTATTTGAAAGGGGAGATGATCAGCTTTTCGCTCCCCTTTTTATTGTGTGAATATCCTTGATTTGAGGTGAGTATATGGTGAATCTGACGATCGATGGAAAACAGATTCAGGCCAAAGAAGGCAAGCGAATTCTGGAAGCGGCGCTGGAGAATGATATTTATATTCCTAACCTTTGCGCGATTGCTGATGTTGAATTGCCGTTCGGGGCCTGCAGGCTTTGCTTTGTTGAGATTGAAGGCAAAAAGGGTATGGTAACATCGTGTACCGAGCCTGTTAAAGAGGGTATGGTCGTCAACGTTGTGACGGAAGAGATTACCGAGTTGAGGCGTACCGTGCTGGATTTTATCCTCTCACGGCATCCGCACGAATGTTTGATTTGTCACAAAAGAGATATTTGCGGTCCACTAGATGTATGCTTGCGGACCGTTTCAGTCGAAGAACGATGTGTCTCCTGTCCCAAAGACAAGCGCTGTGACCTCCAGAAAGTTGTCGATTTTGTGGGCATAGAGGAATTGAAAGCCCCGTATCAATACAAAAACCTTCCTGTTTTGAATGATCCGCTAATTGCTCGCGATTACAACCTTTGTGTTCTCTGTGGGAAATGTGTCCGGGTTTGCCAGGAAGTAAGGGGTGTGGGTGCTGTGGCTTTCACAAATCGGGGAAGCGAGGCTTTGGTCGGCACCATCTTCGGCGATTCCCTGGAGGTTGCCGGTTGCAAGTTCTGCGGTGCCTGTATCGATGTCTGCCCGGTTGGTGCCCTGACTGAACGAAGTGCTCGCTGGATGGGGATACCGGATCGTGTAGTGACGACTACCTGCCCCTATTGTGGTGTGGGCTGCCAGCTCAATATGGAAGTCAAGGACGAGAAAATCAGGCGAGTTGAGGCTGATATCAACGGGCCGCCCAACAAAGGCCAGGCCTGTGTTAAAGGCAAGTTCGGGATGGACTTCGTTACCGATCCAGCGCGCTTGACCACGCCACTTATCAAGAAGGATGGCGAATTCGTGGAAGCTAGCTGGGACGAAGCCATTGATCTGGTGGCGGAGAAGTTTGGTGAAAACAAAGGAAATGAATTCGCTGCCATCTCTTCAGCCCGGTGTACCAACGAAGATAATTATGTGTTCCAGAAATTTGCGCGGGGGGTGATGGGCACAAATAACATCGATCATTGTGCCCGCCTCTGACATGCCGCTACAGTGGCCGGTCTGGCCACAAGCTTCGGAAGCGGTTCTATGACCAATTCCATTGAAGAAATTGGCGATGCTGCCTGCATTTTTGCTATTGGAACCAATACGACGAGTGATCATCCGGTGATAGCTTTGCAGATCAAGCAGGCTGTCAGAAAAGGCGGCAAACTGATCGTCGCCGATCCGCGCCGCATTGATCTGTGTGATATCGCCGATATCTGGCTTCAACATCGTCCCGGAACCGATGTTGCCCTGATGATGGGCATGATGAAAGTGATTGTCGATGAGGGTCTTCAAGATCAGGAATTCATTGACAACAAGTGCGAAAACTATGATGAGTTCAAGGCCTCACTGGCCGAATTTGAGTTGAATAAAGTTTCGGAAATTACCGGCGTCCCTGCTGAGGATATTGCTGATGCGGCCCGAATGTATGCCACTAATTCGCCGGCTTCTCTCCTCTATTGCATGGGTATTACCCAGCATACTCACGGTACCGACAATGTGATGGGTACAGCCAATCTGGCTATGCTCACCGGGAATATAGGGAAACTATCTGCCGGAGTGAATCCGTTGCGAGGACAGAACAACGTGCAGGGCGCCTGCGATCTGGGGGCTCTGCCCAATGTTATCACTGGCTATCAGCAGGTGGCTGATGAGAAGGTCAGGCAGAAGTTTGAAAAAGCCTGGGGAGTCCAGTTATTAGCCGAGCCAGGAATGGTTCTTACCGAGATGTTCCATGCTATGGGAGAGGGCCATTTAAAGGCTGTTTATCTGATGGGTGAGAATCCGGTGCTCAGTGATCCCGATGCCAATCATATAAAGGAAGCTCTGGAGAAAGTGGAATTCCTGGTGGTTCAGGATATCTTCCTCACCGAAACAGCACAGTATGCCGATGTAGTTCTGCCTGCTGCCAGCTTTGCTGAAAAGGAAGGTACTTTCAGTAACACTGAGCGGCGCGTTCAGCGAGTTCGCAAAGTGCTGGAACCTGTTGGGGAATCCAAAGCTGACTGGGAAATCACCTGTGCCATTGCTAAAAAGATGGAAGCCAGGGGATACGATTTCGCTAATGCTCAGGAAGTATTTGCCGAGATTGCCAAAGTCACGCCTTCCTATGGAGGGCTCAGTTACGAACGGCTGGATAACGAAGGCGGACTGCAGTGGCCCTGCCCGGATGCTGAACATCCCGGAACCAAGTTTTTGCACAAGGGAAATATTGTAAGAGGCAAAGGCAGATTTGCCCCGCTTACTTATCGACCTTCGGATGAGTTGCCTGATGCGGAATATCCTCTAATACTGACGACCGGCAGAAGTCCGTATCATTATCATACCGGAACCATGACCCGGAAGACTGAAGGGCTGAATATCCTCGGTCCTGAAGAACGGGTATGGATCAATCCTGAAGATGCTCAGTCGCTTGGAATTGCAGATGGCGAAATGGTAACGGTGACTTCTCGAAGGGGCACTGTTGAAGCAAGGGCCAGGGTTACCGATAGGTCACAGAAAGGGGTCGTTTTCATGACCTTCCATTACGCTGAGGCTTCTGCCAACGTGCTTACTAATCCGGCACTCGACCCTGTATGCAAGACACCGGAACTCAAGGTGTGTGCAGTCAAAGTTCAAAAGGAATCAGGAGTGACGGCGGATGCTGCCCAGGCGTCTGCTGAGGAGCCTGCTCCGACGGAAGCTGAATCTCCCGCAGAGGTTGAGCCTTCCGCAGAACCTGAACCGGAAGCTGCCGCAGCCTAGATATAATAGAAGGAGTAGTTTATGTACAAAATTCTTCATCGAGAAGATCTCACTCCTCAAATTCACCTTTTCGAGATCGAAGCGCCCGCAGTGGCCAGGAAGGCCCAGGCAGGTCAGTTCGTGATCCTGATGGTGGATGAGAAGGGAGAAAGATTCCCCCTGACCATCGGCGGATGGGATCGTGAAAAGGGGAGCGTAACCATTGTCTTTATGGAGGTTGGTAAGACCACTCGCAAACTGGCTACCCTCAAAGCAGGTGACTCTATCCATGCCTTCATTGGACCTTTGGGAATACCAACTCATACTGATAACGTCGGTACGGTAGTCTGCGTGGCGGGCGGATTTGCGACAGCCATTGTTGTGCCGGTTGCCCAGGCGTTGAAAGATGCCGGAAATAAGATCATCTCAGTCATGGGTTTCCGGAGCAAAGACATGATGTTCTGGGAAGATAAGCTTGAGGCCGTCAGCGATGAGTTGATCATCTGCACCGATGACGGTTCCTGCGGGCGTAAGGCGCTGGTCACCGAGCCACTGAAAGAAGTGCTGGAGACCCATAAGGATGTCAAGCTGGTTATCGCCATTGGGCCGACTATCATGATGAAATTTGCTTCCCTGACTACTCAACCATTTGGTGTCAAAACGCTTGTCAGTTTGAATCCGATCATGGTTGATGGCACGGGAATGTGCGGTTGCTGTCGAGTAGCTGTTGGCGATGATACCAAGTTCGTCTGTGTGGATGGCCCTGACTTTGATGCGCACAAGGTTGACTGGGATGTGCTCATGGCCCGTCAGAAATCCTATTGTGATGAAGAAAAAACTTCCCTTGATCTCTGGGAAGAATACTGCCGAACCCAGATGGGAGGGAAAGCATAATGGCTGATGAAAAACAAAAACCCAAGTTGAATTTGAATCGCGTCAAGATGCCCAAGCAGGAACCGCTGGTGCGGGCACGTAATTTTAATGAAGTCGCTACCGGATATACCAAGGAAATGGCCATGGAAGAGGCCAGCCGTTGTATTCAATGTAAGAAACGCAATTGTGTTGCCGGGTGTCCGGTGAACGTAAATATTCCCGAATTTGTTCTGGCGTTGCGCGATGGTGATATGTGGGGAGCGGTCGATCAATTGAAGGCCAACAACGCTCTGCCCGGAATCTGCGGTCGCGTTTGCCCGCAGGAATCGCAATGCGAATTGGTTTGTACCCTCGGCAAGAAAGGCGCTCCGATTGCCATTGGCCGGCTGGAACGTTTCGTGGCCGACTGGGAAAGCGATCAGACTGATAAGCCCAAACCGGTAATTGCGCCTTCCACCGGAAAGAAAGTAGCTGTAGTCGGTTCTGGCCCTGCCGGACTTACTGTTGCTGCTGATCTGGCCAAGATGGGTCACCAGATAACCTTGTTTGAAGCTCTGCATGTGGCCGGTGGCGTGCTGGTGTACGGTATTCCGGAATTCAGGCTGCCCAAGGCGATCGTCCAGGGTGAGGTTGACTACGTTAAAACTCTGGGAGTTGATGTGAGGCTGGATGCGGTTATCGGCAAGATCGATACTGTTGATGAACTTCTGGCTGACAGTTATGATGCCATGTTCTTGGGAACAGGTGCCGGACTGCCGATGTTCCTGGGTCTTCCAGGAGAAAATTTGAATGGTATTTATTCCGCAAACGAGTATCTGACTCGAACCAATCTGATGAAGGCATATCTCTTCCCCGAATATGATACGCCGATCAAGAAATCCAAGAAGGTGGTTGTCATCGGTGGTGGTAACGTGGCGATGGATAGCGCCCGTTGTGCCATGCGCCTGGGTGCTGAGGAAGTCTACATTGTTTATCGACGATCACGGGAGGAATTGCCCGCCCGTGCCGAAGAAGTTGAAAATGCTGAGGAAGAAGGTATTATCTTCAAGCTGCTTACTAATCCCAAACGTTTCATTGGTGATGAGAATGGCTGGGTCACTCAAATGGAGTGTCTTGAAATGGAACTCGGCGAGCCCGATGATAGCGGTCGGCGTCGGCCCATTGTCAAAGAAGGCAGCGAGTTTATAATCGATGTTGATACCGTAGTGGTGGCCTTGGGGACTACTCCCAATCCACTCATTCCTTCAACCACTCCCGGATTAGATACCACTAAGAAAGGAACCGTGGTGGCTGAAGAAGAAACCGGCAAAACTGTCAAGGATAAGGTCTGGGCAGGTGGCGATCTGGTAACGGGTGCTGCAACCGTTATCAGTGCTATGGGCGCCGGCAAGCGCGCTGCTGTAGCCATAGATGCTTATCTGAAAGGATAAATGGGTTTCAATTAGAAATTCATGACCGATAGATACCCCCGCTTTTTTAAGCGGGGGTATTTTGATATACTTTGAGCGATTAACCGGAGGTGGGTGCCATGAGCGATTGTCCATGTGGGTCAGGTCAGGCATATACGGAATGCTGTGAACCATTAATCAAAGGTGAAAAAACAGCTGAAACAGCCGAGCAACTAATGCGCGCACGTTATTCTGCGTACGCTAAGGTGGAAACCGATTTTCTCTTGTCTTCTCTACATCCCGACAATCGTGAAGAGCATGATGCCGATGATACACGCAATTGGGCTGAGAACTCCGAATGGCATGAATTGGAGATCGTTAGCACAGAAAACGGCGGGGCTGAGGACACCGAAGGTGATGTTGAATTCATTGCCAACTTCACTTACGAAGGGATCAAACAAAGCCACCACGAACTTGCCCACTTCGAGAAGGAAGATGACATATGGTATTTCGAGAGCGGGGAGACCATCCCCCCCAAACCGTTCGTTCGTGAGACACCTAAAATCGGCCGTAACGAACCATGCCCTTGCGGTAGCGGGAAGAAGTATAAGAAGTGCTGCGGGCGTACCTAGCACCCGAGATAGCTGAACACCTCCAACTGTTCATATAACCAAAAAGCCCTCGCTATATGAGCGAGGGCTTTTTGGTTTTGAATGAATTTTCTATGCTTACTATTTATCTTTCTTTAGGGTTACTTTTATCCCTGCGATAGTCCCTGTTACGGCCTTGGTGACTGCTTCTGCAGTATCACTACTTATATCTTTTGCAGCTTCTACTGCACTGGTAGCAGCCGTTGATGCGGCTTCTTCCAGGGCCACTCCTGCTTCTTTCGCACCTTCAATCGCCCCTTCAACAGCATTCTTGGCAACGTCTGCAACATCAGCGCCCATCTCGCTCGCACCTCTCACCAGACCCTGAGTTGCAAGGTTAATGGTGATCATTACATCATCGCCAATTTCTTTGGTGCCCGTAATAGCCCCTTCCATGGTGTTTTTGGCAATCGCCGCTAGATCGCTGCCAGTGTCCTGCGCCCCTTTGACCGCACCATCAGCAACACCTTTTACGCCTTCCTCTAAAGTCATTCCAACTTCTTTTGTGGTAGTGATGGCACCCTCTGCAGCGCCACGGACCGCTCGATTCACATCGCCACCAACCTGACTTGTTCCTTTGATGGCTGCACGAACCGTATCACTCAATACACCAGCCGTTACCGTGGTGACTTCTCCAACAGCACGAATAACCCCGACAACCGTTCCCTTAACTGCTCTGCCAACGCCTGTGCCAACTTGAGTGGCCGCGCCTGCAGCGCCAGCTACGGCATCCGTGGCTATACCAAATACTTCAGCGCCAACATCCTTGACCCCTTTCAGGGCTCCCACGATGGTTTTACTGGATACTTCCACGGTTGTACCAACAATATCTCCAGCCCCTTTTATCACGCCGGAAATCGCTTCACCAACTTCTTTCCCGATTCTTCCAAGTGCCATAATTCACACTCCTTTCTATTGCTCTATTCTTGAACAGTATAAATATATCCATAAGTCAAAGCCAAAGTCAAGCCTGTAATACTACTCATATTCTCTGTTATGTCATTCTGAAGAACGTCCCCTCAATAAAAAAGCCCTCGCTCTTGGAACGAGGGCTTTCAATGACTTTATAGGATTACTTAAAGTATCTATCCTTTATGTGTTTGTCACCGCTTTTCTTTTTCTTCGAATCCAAACCAGGTATGCTATCATCCCAGTTATAATCAAATCTACTGTTATAACACCGGCGATAAGAGGTATATTCACGGCTGAATCCTTGTTTTCTTCCACTACTATGGGCTCTGATGCATCCTCGACAGTAAGTGCAGGTTCAACAGGCACTTCCAAAGCCATACCGCCATTAGCAGAAGTAATAGTGCCCGATTCCGTGATTACTCCATCCAAACCGGTATTATCCGAAAGGTCCTCGGTGGCAACTTCACTGGAATTATCATTCGGCAATGGCGAAGGCGGTAGAGATGGTACAGGTATAAACGCAGGTTGTAGTACTACAGTTGGCGTAGGCTTGGGTGCTGGACTTGGCTGCGGCGTGGATACGGGTACTACTACAGGCGTGACGCCCCCACCAGTAAATCCTCCACCTGCAACAGCACCACCACCAGAACTACCTCCACCTGCGGTAGCACCACCGCCAGTCGCCTTAAAGTTGGCAATCGCTTGAATTCCACCGGTAACATTACTGATGGTTAAAGCAGCCTGGTAGAGATTACTGAAAGCGCCACTACCGGCTGTTGCCATAATGGTCCAATTGGTGAACTGATAACCAGGCTCAGCCTGTGCCGTGACTACCGAGCAATTGCTTCCATGTGGCACTTCCTGAATCGTTTCCCCAATCAGGTTCCCACCACTATCAACAGTGAAAATAACCGTGTTCATCTGAATTACTGTCACGGTTCCGTTTCCTGAATTGTCACCACACTGTCCACCACACGAAACGGTATAAGTGTGGTCACCAGGTGTTAAGGTATCGACGCCAGAGTAATCCAGGGTCATCGTACATGCACTTGAGCAACTGGCACCGGCATCAATAAACGTCTGATCAACGATTTCATCGCTCTGGAATACGGTAATATCAGGCACAGTGATCTCATCACATGGGTCACCGACATCATCTCCGTCAGTGTCTTCCTGATTCGGGTTTGAAACAAACGGGCAATTATCCACATCATCACAAACTCCATCGCCATCGGCATCGTTACAGTCATCGCAAGCATCGCCTATCCCATCCCCATCGGCATCTTCCTGATTTGGATTGTAGGCACCTGCACAATTATCTGAACTGTTACAAACACCATCATCGTCCGAATCAGTGCAATCGTCGCAGGCGTCACCGTGTCCACCTTCAGCGAAAATGGGACACTTTAAAGACATAAGTTAAAGGACACTT
>CAZWIP010000079.1:0-12421 GCA_964634125.1 uncultured Dehalococcoidia bacterium | reverse complement strand
ATTGTAATATATTTTCGATGTTTTGTCTAGTATTTAATTGCCGGGTTAATAGCTATTGGCGATGATTCCACAGTTATTGGCCTGAACTCTGGTGACGCAGATGCTTATTTCATCCGAGGATCCCACTATTTCTCAAGTATTGAGGCTATGGATCCCTCAACGTACGAATCAGGTCATGCCAAGCTAGCATTAACCGATTTTGATACAGCTATCATGCTTGATCCATCAAATGCCGCATATTACTATTCGCGCGGACTAGTGCACAACCTTTACCGACTTTACGATTTAGCCATCACGGACTTTGCACAAGCCGTTATGCTTGATCCGAAATATATAGATGCTTATTGGGAACGTGGTACTATCTATTTCAATATGGAACAATATGAGTTAGCAGCTAAGGATTTTGGGGAAATCATAGAACTGGACACAGAGTCATTCGATCCCTATTATTGGCGAGGCCAGGCTTACCACTTGCTTGGCCTATATGACCTGGCTATTGCCGACTTAAGTGTAGTTTTGGAACAGGATGCCAAGGTAGAAATCCAGAGCGAACGGGGATATTGTTACCTGGAGAAGGGTGACTTAACGAATGCCATCTCGGATTTCGATATGTGTACAATTTATTACCCCACTTATCCTGATGCGTACCTTGGCCGCGGTCATGCTTACCATCTTCTGGGAGACGATACAAAAGCTGAAGCTGACGTGGAGAAATATATATCCCTCGTTCTTCACGACAAAGAACTGGTAGCACAAGCCCGGCAACTCATTAACGATTGGGAAAACTGAATCTAGCGGCAATGCCACGATGACACAAGGGTATCTCTGCTATTTGCCATAGAGAGGATAAGGTCATTCAGGAGAAAGTTGTTGAGTGGGTTCTGGACCGATCTGCTTTTTACGGGGCACAGAGGATTTACTATTTGTCGTGGTGAACCGTGTCTTTAGAATGAAGAGGAACAAATCTGTCATTCCCCTCCAACACTGAGGCTCATGCCAGCACTTCCTTGAGTAGCGTGTAGCATTGTGATAATGCGGACATTTGTCTTTCGGGCACAATTCCATCTTCATCCTCGCATTATGGCATCGTTGGTACTCACGATAATAGCGAGTATAGTGATATTATCACCAAGATGTAAATTTCACATAAATCGCCAAGGCTACTACTGTAATAATGGTATAAACATCATAGAATAATATTCACCATCTCGTATTGAAATCCACGCAGTTGCGCTGGTAGTTATTCAAAGAGTATAATGTTTTCACTTGTTTGGGGCTGAGGTGCTAAATGGAATCAGATACAGTAAAATCAGTAAGCCAGAAACTAATATCTATCGGTCTAATCCTTTTGGGAGCAATTCTTATAGCCATGAACATGCTACTGATGTCCAAGATTGAGTGGGGGGTTATCATTGTCGGGATTCTCTGTATCAGCATTGGAGTTTTTGGCGAACTTGATCAGAGTCCCAGAAAACACGGTAGAATCCAGTAGTGGGTCTTCAACCCACCATTTCCATATGTTTTCGATAGGATAACAGGATACAAATATTACGAATATATAAAAGAGAAAACACCGTATGTCATTCCGTCGGTATGGCATTTCAAATACGGTATGACACTAACCAAAAGAATCAAACGATCCGATCCTATAAAACACAATGATCTCTGAACGACTCCTAACCAGATTCCTCCGATTCGAGCTTAACAGGACTCTCAACCTTTCTCCAGCAAGCATTAAAATGCTCCCCGGCCCAAGGCCGAAAAACAACTATCTTCTGTACATGCACGTACCATTTTGTGAACAGCTTTGCCCCTACTGCTCGTTTAACCGATTTCCTTTCAGGGAAGATCAGGCACGGACATACTTTGAGCATATGAGAGAAGAAATGCACATGGTTGCGAATCTTGGTTATACTTTTCCGTCGATGTATATTGGCGGTGGTACGCCCACTGTCCTCACTGATGAACTTTGTAAAACCATCGATCTTGCGCGCGAGCTGTTCGGTATAAATGAAGTATCTTGCGAAACAAACCCAAACCATCTCACACCCGGCATCGTCGGAGAACTTGAAGGGCGAGTACAGCGACTATCCGTCGGTATCCAAAGCTTTGACGATGGTCTACTCAAACAAATGCAGCGATATGACAAATATGGCTCCGGTAATGAAATTCTCAGACGTCTGGAGAGCATCTCTGGGATCTTTCCAACTTTGAACGCAGACATGATTTTCAACTTCCCCAGCCAAACCAGGGAAATCCTTGAACAAGATGTCCGGAAAACAATCGATTCAGCGGTAAACCAGACAACATTCTACGCACTGATGACTTCGCCTTCGGTTGCCGGATCGATGAAAAGCACCGTCGGTAAAGTGGATTACACCCGTGAAGCCTCATATTACGATCTTCTCAACTCGGAGCTATCGAAAGCGTTCAGTCCGGTATCCGCATGGTGTTTCTCTCGTATGGATGGCAATATGATCGACGAGTACATTGTTGATTTCGAGGAGTATGTCGGAGTGGGATCTGGAGCATTCAGTCATTTGGATGGGAACCTCTATGTGAACACGTTTTCACTTCGCAAATACAACGATCTGGTCTCTTCCGGACAGATGTCAATTTCTGAGAAGCGTCATTTCAACCTGAGAGAGCAAATGCGTTACCGGTTTATGATGGAGCTATTCGGTCTCAAACTCGATAAACAACATTTCAAGGAAACTTTTGGTACGTCAATCGAGCGAGGCCTGTGGATGGAAACAGTATTCATGAAACTGGTAGGTGCTTACGACCAAAATGATGAAAAGATCATCACTCTTACACCAAAGGGTCGATATTTGCTGGTTGTAATGATGCGTGAATTTTTCTCCAACCTTAATAATGTCCGAGATCAGGCGCGGGAAACACTGGCACCAGATGAACTACTGGGATTACCCGGAAGTATACAATAGTCATACGTTATCGTCAGAAAAGACAAAACAGCAAAAAACGTCTTTTGCTTGCAATATGGGGAACAAAATCATATAATTCGGTCAAACTCGGGATGGATTCAAAATCGCTTGATGGGGGAAAGTGATGAGAACTCTCTTCATTCTGGTATTAGTGGCTCTTTCACTCACAATTGCGTGTTCTGACGGTTCTAGTACACCTACACCACCAAGTTCACCAGAGGTATCACCAACACCCACACCATCACTACCTGTAATTGAAACCCCAACACCTACGCATGAACCTTCTCCAAGTGAACCTGCGGCTGTGATAGAAGAAATATCTCCCAATCCTGCATATCTCGGTGATACAGTCTACTTCAAAGGCAAAGGTAGCGACGTGCCGGGTCAAATCACGGAGTTCAAATGGAGCGTTGAAGGGCATGGTTCAACTGCGTTCAGGAGTACTTTTAAAACATCTGCAATAACGGGAGAAGCTGGTACATATGAGGTTGTCTTCGAGGTTCGAGATAATAACGGGGACTGGTTGGAACCGGCCACTCAGACTTTGACTGTATTGCCTCACCCACCGGCGGCCATATTCAGAGGTGAACCGATCAGTGGAGGCGCACCTTTAGCGGTTAAATTTGATGATAAATCAACCCGGACTATTTCCAGTTGGACCTGGGATTTTGGTGATGGCGGTACTAGTGAAGTGCAAAGTCCTCTCCATATTTACAAGGAAGCTGGCAATTATACCGTAACGTTGATTGTTGATGGGCCTGATGGTTCAGATACAGAGACTGTTGAGGATTACATACAAGTTGTTGAAGTCGACTTTTCTGCGGATTATGTAAGTGGTTATTATCCCCTTGACATACAATTCAATGACCAGTCGAAAGGGGATATTTCCAGTTGGGCTTGGCATTTCGGTGATGGTGGTATGAGTGAAGAACAGAACCCCTCTCATACCTATCAGGATGTCGGGGTATACGAGGTGAGCTTGACCGTAACTGGCCAGAGTGGGGCAATTGCCAGAGAGGTTAAGAAAGCTTACATTCAGGTGCTGGAAGCTCCACCAGTGGCGAATTTCTTCGGACACGAAGAAACTTATGTAGGGCACACAGAAGCCTTCACTGACCGATCAACTGGAGAAATCACCAGCTGGACATGGAATTTTGGCGATGGAACTGTCAGCGATGTTCAGAATCCTGGCCATGCGTATGTTGTTGCTGGAGAGTATGCGGTGAGTTTGACTGTCGAAGGTCCGGGGGGATCTGATACAAAACAACAGACGATCACCGTGCAGGAATGGGAGTGATGGTATAGCCTAGGGATACACTGCTATCTGGCCCAATCCCATTGTCTCAGGTAGACCCAACATCAGGTTCATGTTTTGCACTGCTTGTCCGGCTCCGCCTTTTACCAGATTGTCGATACAGCTTACCACGATGAGTTTGCCAGTTCTGTGATCCACAACGGGGTGAATGAGGCACATATTGCTTCCCAGAGTTTGCTTGGTCTGTGGTGGTGTATCAACTACTCTGACGAATGGTTCATCCCGATAAAACTCTTTGTAGATATCGATGATCTCCTCGACGGTGGATTCCCTTTTTAGTTTCCCGTAGCAGGTACTCAACATACCGCGCGTCATTGGAATCAAATGTGGTATAAATGTCAATGAGACCTCTTGGTCCCCTGTCAGGTTTTGAAGTTCCTGTTTTATCTCGGGCATGTGCCGATGCCCGCTGAGGCTGTACGCCGATACACTCTCATTCGTTTCGGCGAAATGGGTGGTGAGCTTCAATGTTCTGCCGGCTCCGGAAACCCCGGATTTGCTGTCAATAATGATATCAGTCTCGATTAGGTCTTCCCGAAGAGCGGGTGCGAGCGCCAGAATAGAACATGTTGGATAGCAGCCGGGGTTGGCTATCAAGCGACTTCCAGCTATTTGAGAACGGTTTAATTCTGGTAGGCCGAAAACTGCCTCACTCAAAAGTTCCGGCGCAGGATGAGTGACTTCATACCATTGTTTGTACTCGTGTGCATCCTTGAGCCGGAAGTCGGCACTGATGTCGATAACCTTGATATCCTCTTCCAAAGCTTGCACAACTGAAAGGGCACTGGCTCCATGAGGAAGTGCTGAGATGGCAAGATCAACTTCGCCAAGTTCCGGTTCAATTACTAAATTAATATCTGCAAGGTGCGGGAATACTTCTGCGATGTGTTGTCCGGCCGCACTTCTTCCAGTGACTGAGACCAGATTCACACCGGGATGTTGATGCAACAACCGAGCCAGATCGGCGCCGATATATCCGGTTACGTTGATGATTCCTACGTTTACTGGGTCCATTTTATTCCCCTTGTTCCTTGGCTGTGCATCAGATTATACCATTGTTTGCTAAGGTTCAGTATCTGCCGATCTCCCTGAGCCTGGCATCGCTTATTCCGAAATAGTGAGCGATCTCATGCCTGACGGTACTTTGTATCTTCTTTGTGATAGTCTCATCAGAATGATAACGCATTTCGATGGGTTTCTGGAATATGGTAATTTTATCCGGGAGAACCATATAGTAACCGCGCCCTCGTTTGGTAAGTGGAATACCTTCATAAAGTCCCAAAAGGTCCTGTTTACGCTTCATGCTGACCTTTTCCAATTGATCGGGCGTAGGCCAGTCTGTCACCACAATACTCACATTATGGATATTGTCTCTTAGATTAGCCGGTAAACCACTTACTGCCTCTACAACTAACTCTTCGAATCGTTCTCTTTCCATTAGATTTTGCTCAGTTGGTATTTGAGGGGCATACTTTCTGCAAAACACAGTCGGGGCATTTGGGCCGTTGCGACTTGCATGTTTTTCGACCATGCTCGACCATATTCATATGAAACTCGTAAACGTGCTCTACTGGGACCATACCAGCCAACAATTCATGAGCCTGCTCAGCCGAAACTCCGTTTGCTATCAGGCCCAACCTTTTGGAAACCCGGAAGACATGCGTATCGACAGGGAAAACCGGTTTCCCCAGTGAAAAAAGTAGCACACATCCCACCGTTTTCGGCCCAACCCCAGGCAGTTGACGCAGCCAGGCTTTCGACTCATCTAACGGTATGTTGTCCAAAAACGAAAGATCAAGCGAACCGCGCTCTTTTAGAATCGTCTGGAGGATTTCTTTTATGCGAGCTGCTTTGATATGCGAGAGTCCACCGGATCGGATTGCCTTTTCGATGGCACTAACGTTTGCTTTAGCCACTTCTTCCCAGTTTGGGAATTTCTCTCTCAGTGAGGTAAAGGCTCTACCGGAATTGGTGTCCGATGTATTTTGCGAAAGGATGGTGGCGATTAGTTCGGAGAGGGGATCGTGATGCTGGTGCCACTCACGATTGCCATGCTCTTGAGCCAGTAGACGGTTTATGTTAGAGACGTCCATTGTTAGCTCAGTCCCTTTAAGTGGCATGTATCGTTGAGCGAATTCAGAACGAGTTTACCTTCCCTCAAACCGATGGTATTGATAGCGTTCACATCCTGTCCGATTTGCCAGAAATGTGAATTGTCCAATCCCAAAATGGTGCAGATGAATACCCGGCACACTACTACGTGAGATACCAGAATTACGGTTTGTCCGGTATGCTCACTGAGCACCTTATTGATAACTGTTTCAACTCGATCGCGAACATCCTGCAGTCCCTCTCCGTCAGGAAATCGTGCATTCTGAGGTGTCTGGATCCATTGCTGGTAGAGGTTGGCATCTTGCTCTAACGCCTCTTCGGTTGAGAGTCCCTGCCATGCTCCATAGTCGATATCGATCAGCCCTTCCAGAGGTTGAATGGTGAGGTCAAGTATATCTGCAATTGGTTTGGCGGTCATCATTGTCCGTTGTAGTGGACTCGAGTAGACTGCAGCTGCTCCACAGCCGGATAGCTTCCGGGCAGCAGCCTCAGCCTGTTTGATGCCGGTTTCATCGAGGGGCAGATCTGCCCTGCCTCGGAACCGTTCCTCTTTGTTCCACGCCGTTTGCCCATGCCTGACCAGTATGATAGGAATGGATGTCTTTCTCATCTTGCGAGTATCTTAGCACAGGCCATATGGGGCTACAAGCGTGTGTATCGCTTGAAATAAGGCCCCGAGGTTTATCGACAGAGTTCACCCGCTTTAATGGTAATATGCTCACCATGCCCTTAGCGGCAACCCGCTAAATGCCTGAATGATAATACATTTACCGGAATGCTGTTCAAACATATTATTGCCCTATTGACAGGAAGAGTCCTCACATGTGTTATGTGGCTCAGTCTGCTGCTAGATAATCCCAACTTTTCATCACCGGCAAATTAGGCTCCGTCTATTTCCTCACCTCTTGATCTGCTCAATCTTATCCAGAATGGTTTATAAAGAAAGCTGTTTTCATCTAATTCGCAGAGCTGTCTATACATTGGCCTATTTACCGTAAAAGCAAGAATGTCAGGAGGTAAATATTCTCTCATTGCAATATCAGTTGCACCAATCACAGCCTTTGGAATATCTGTATCAAAATCACCGAACAATGCTGCCATTTGTCCGCAGCCGGACCCAAATGCAGCCGTTACCGGATTGCCATTTATTGATGCATTATTATACTCGGCTCCGAGAATCAAAAGACTTAATTGATCAGGATTAACATAAAATGTAACGGTCTTCAGGTGTTCATATTGATCATCTTTCAAAGGACCAATCACAACATATCCATTTTCTATCATATACGGTTTTAGATTCTCAAACCATTGACACATCAGTTCATCTGAGGATTTGAATCCTTCTCGTTGATTCAAACCATTTGCGAAAATTTCACGAGGCTCACTATCTGGTCCCGCAGATTTCACAGCCCATTCAGGCACAACACCACCAACCCAATAACCACCGCCCTGGCAACTGCAAGTACCTTCAGATATGCAAACGCTTTCGCCCTTCGCCCAATTCTCGTAGCAGCCAAAAATGCACCGTTTTGGTGTGCAAAAGGGTGCAAACGGCTTGGGATCGGGTATATCATAGAATCCGATGAGTGGAGTTTTTATCCCCGCTATTTCCAATAGTCTTGTTGGGTCCGGTTTCATATCAACTCCTTAATAATTAAGAAATTACCTGAAGTGGTCGTTGAATTTTGTTGATTATTATAGGCCAGTGGTCTTTCCCCGTCTGTCTCAAATCTAGAAATCAATAGTCCCCCAGTGCTTCGCGAAGTTTCTTTGGGACACATAACTATGCAATAGGAAGATATACAGAGAATGTACTGCCTTTTCCTTGCCTGCTTGCCACTTCTACACTACCCCCGTGAACTTCCGCAATATGCTTGCAGATAGCCAACCCAAGTCCACTGCCGCCATCGTCACGGGAGCGGGCTTTGTCCACACGATAGAATCGTTCAAACACGAGTAGGATATCCTCTTCAGGAATACCAATTCCGGTATCTGTGACGGAGGCGATTGCCTGGTTCCCCTCTTTGATAAGTGAGATGGATATAGTCCCCCCGGCTGATGTATACCTGATTGAGTTGTTAAGAAGGTTTAAGAACAACTGTCTCAACCCTGAATTATCACCCCGTACAGTCACATCCTCAATTGATCCAAATTCAAATTCTAATCCTTTCTCACGGCAGAGGACGTCAGCATCTGAGGCAACATCCCTTAAAAGTTCATCGAGTTGAATCTCCTCAAAAGTGAGTTGCTCTTTTCCTGCATCCGCACGGGCTAGTGCCAGAAGCTGGTCAATGATAGTCGACATGTGCTCCGTCTCTTGAACAACGGTCTCAAGCGATTGCCTGTATTCTTTCGGAGATCTTTCCCTTTCCAGCGCTAGCGTGGATTCAGCTTCAATCACAGCAAGCGGTGTGCGAAGTTCGTGTGAGGCGTCACCGGTGAATTGTTGCTGGCGTTTGAAAGCCTTTTCTAGCCGCTCAATCATTTGGTTTATTGTGGATGCCAGTCTTCCGAGTTCATCTTTTGTATCGACTTTGATACGTTGGCTCAAATCGGTTCCTTCGATTTCTAAAGCGGTCTGGGCAATCTGGTCCACAGGTTTTAGTGCGCGCCGAGCCAGGAACACTCCGCCCGCGCCAGCTATGAGTAGAGTCAAGGGAACGGCGATAACAAGTGTTGTTGTAAGTCCATCGAGTGCATCATCGATGTGTTGCGTTGACCGTCCTACTGCAATAGCTGCTGGCGGGATGTCGATCATTTGCATCGACATCCCGCCAGGCCTTCCTTGCATCATCTCTGGCCTCTCGGGTTCAAATGGGGCGATGTGAAATCGCAACTGACCTAGTTCTTCCGTCTGCACTGTTGTGAATTGAGCCTTCCCATTCAAGGCTTCCTCAATCAAGCTCAAATCATTGGCAAGTGGGTCTTCAATCGTCTTGGCTGGTTGGGGCTCGATGGTTTCATCGTTCTGAATATAAAAAACAACTACCTCGCCCAATTCCTCTTCAAAACTCCCGCCTCCAATGCTATCGCGAACACCCCGGATATTTTGTAACTGTTTTGTTCGAATCTTCAGTGAATCATCTAGATCATCGTAGAGTTTTTGAGAAAGATATAAATATACGCCCGTACTAAGTAGAATCAATAGAATCCCTAGCACCACCAGGTACCAAAGTGTAAAGCGAAACTTGATACTGTGTATGAAGTTCATGGCACTTTCAGTTTGTATCCCGCTCCCCTGATAGTCTGAATCATGCTCTCTTTTTCGTTATCGTCTATCTTGCGTCGCAGCCGGCGAATGTACACGTCAACCAAATTTGACATACTATCAAAATCGTAATCCCAGGCATGTTCTTCGATCATCGTCCGTGTGACCACCACATTGGGATGACGCATGAAATACTCCAAAATGACATATTCCTTTGTAGTCAATTCGATTGATCGTTCTCCTCTCCATACCTCTCGAGTTCTGGTGTTCAAAACAAGATCTCCTGATTGGATCTCGGGCGTTTTGATTTGCCCTTCCCTTCGTAGCAACGCTCGAATTCGTGCTAAAAGCTCATTAAAAGCAAAAGGTTTAACGAGATAGTCATCAGCGCCAGCATCAAGTCCCTTAACGCGATCTTCCACGGCATCTTTTGCGGTTAACATTAAAATAGCCGTGTTTATTTTGTTCGATCTGAGTTCCTGGCATACCTCGATACCATCTTTCTTAGGCATCATAATGTCCAGAATGATTAAGTCGTACGGGTTGATTGTTGCCAGGTAAGCACCCTCCTCACCGTCATAAGCAACGTCTACGGCATATGTCTCTTCCAGAAGACCCCGTTTGATGATGCCACACAACCGTCTATCGTCATCGACTATCAGAATTCGCATGCCACCCTCCGCGTCTAACCAAGGTGATGTCATTATATTACACCAAGATGAACAGAAGATGAAAAAAGTGAATTGCCGATGCATTAATAAATATTCAGTTTCGTTTCATGAAGGGTTCATTTTCGAATGTTAATCTAGGGTCATGACAGGCAGAAAACGCCACGAAATCTGATTGGGAGGAGAGATATGTAAAATGGCGACTTGCAATTGAAATCGATAATGGCATCTGGAAAATATGCCATGGCAGAGCAAAACTATTGAGGTAAAAAGGGAGGAAGATAACATGAAAAAGAGAAATTGGAAGAAAATATTAGGACTAACGGTACTTGCGCTGACGATCTCAGGCTTGGCAATTGTGCCGGTGGCGATGGCTGATGAAGGGGATGACTCCTCTTCGACACCGCAGCCAGGTGAACGTTGCGAAATGTTCAAAGGTAAGGTGGCTGATAACCTTGGCGTCACGACAGGTGATTTGGATACTGCGGTCACCGGTGCCATGATAGAGATGATTGATGAAGCTGTCGCAGCGGGTAAAATCACTGTTGAGCAAGGTGAAGAGAAAAAGCAGCGCATAGCAGAGAATGGTGGGAAGTGTGGTTGGATGAAAAATCGACCTCACCATGGACTGGCGAAAGGGCATCTTATAGACAAGGCCGTTGAAGAAGGGATCATCACTCAAGAGCAGGCCGACGAGATAACGTCTGTAATGGACGATGTAAGAACTTACTGTGAGGAAAACGACTGCGTTCGCGACGGAGGCAATCTCCTGGATAAAGCAGTTGAAAATGGCGTTATCACCCAGGAGCAAGCCGACGAGATCGAATCAATCCGTGAACAAGTTAAAGACTGGATGGAAGAGAATGGCGGTTTCCGCGGTCACAGATTCGGCGATGGTGAAGGATCGATGGGTATGGAGAATGGAAGCTTTTCCCAGCGTGGATTCCGTGGAGGTCATGGAATGATGGGTGTGGGAGAAGCCTAAACAAAATCGATGAGGTGTTTGCCTCTGTGCCAGAAGCACTCTGTACAAATCCAGATGCCATAATTAGGAGGGGCGAGTCAAAAAGGCTCGCCCCTCTTCGCATTTGTCTGCCATTCCGAGTTCATGGTATGTTCATCTTGGAATGATTTAATGAATAAGTGAATACCGGATTTTCAAATTACCAAGCTTTTGGAGGATAACAGAATGAAACATTGGAAGAAAGTCATTACCACGTTCACGATCATCACGGTCGCTGCGTTTAGTTTAGTAATGTATGGGTGCGGCAGCAGTTCCGATGACGATTCGGAATCAGGGGAGAGCCAGATCGTGGAAGTGACCCGGGGTAATCTGGTGACCACTATCAGCTCCTTTGGCAGCATTTCCCTGCCTGAGCAGGCTTACCTCACATTCGGTAGTGGGCAGAGTGCAAACGACCTATATTCGGTTAGTGAAATCAATGTTGAGTTTGGTGACACAGTGAAAGAAGGGGATGTACTGGCCAAACTGAATACAGACTCTCTGGAACGAGCCTTAACTCAAGTGGAATCCAACCTGCGTACTGCTCAGATTAATTTGGAGCAGGCAATGTCGGAGACCAACTTGCTTATGGCGCAAGCCTCGGTTGAGAGCGCTGAGGTTTCTCTGGCAACCGCAGAGCAAGAGTTGGAGGAGGCTCATAACTTCAGCTTATCTGATGCCGAAGCGAATTTGGAAATCGCTCAACGCAACTTGGATACCGCTCAGAAAAACGCGACAATCAGCATCACGGATGCAGAGAACAGTGTTGACAGTGCATATCAAATATACAGTTCCTATGTGCAGGATAATATAGATAATCTGACTATTGGCAGTGTCATGGCGCAGGCGGACAATCTTTTTTGGGCCTATGAAAAAGCGTTGGAAAACATGGAGATTGCCAAATCGCAGGCCGCGACGTCAATTGCCAATGCAGAAGCTGCGGTTGCCGTAGCCGAGAATGCTTTGTTGAGTGTCCCGTTGGACATCCAACAGAAGGAAGCAGCTGTTGCCAGCGCTAAAGCTGCGCTGGCTAAGGAACAGGACGACTTGGCCTACATCGAAGCTGGCCATAATATTGAACTGTTACAGATTCAGGTGGATAACGCTCAGGTCAATTTGGACGATGCGATTGATGCGCTCGAAGCAGCTACAATTGTTGCTCCTTATGAC
>CAZWIP010000078.1:0-12471 GCA_964634125.1 uncultured Dehalococcoidia bacterium | reverse complement strand
TAGTAGTATTGTCTTTGTTTGTAATGTTGCACTCCGACGAAATATTGTTGGTATTTAATCACGGCACTCATAGTACAAATGAATAATGAGGCAAATTATCTCGAAGAACATCAGAGGAAGAATTACTACTAATCCAGCATTCCCAGGAACACACCAGCAACAACTGCCGAACCAACCACGCCAGCTACATTTGGCCCCATCGCGTGAAGCAGCAGGAAATTCCGGGGATTGGCGCGCTGTCCTTCATGATGGACCACCCTCGCAGCCATTGGAACTGCGGAAACTCCCGCAGCTCCCAACATAGGATTGAAGGGAGTTTTGGAAATCTTGCTCATCAGTTTGCCCATGAGCACACCACCGATGGTACTGAAAGAAAACGCCAGGAATCCAAGCGCCAGGATAATCAACGTTTCTTTCCTCATCACTAATTCTGCCGGCATGGAAGCACCGATGCAGAGCATAAGGATCATCGTGATGACGTCAATGAAAGCTGTCTGCGCTGTTTGAGACAGTCGTTCTACTACTCCACTTGTCCGCAACAGGTTCCCCACGGCAAACATCCCTACCAGTGGTGCGGCACGAGGAACCAGCAAACACACAATGAATAGCAGAATCGGGAACATTATCAATTCCAGCTTGGATACTTCTCGCAGTTGGGGTTCCATATGTATCTTCCGCTCTTTTTCCGTGGTAAGCGCCCTGATTATAGGCGGCTGTATAAGCGATACCATTGCCATATACGAATACGCTGTCGCTGCGGTAATACCCAATAATTCTGGGGCTAATATCGCCGTCGCGTAGATAGTGGTAGGCCCATCGGCTCCACCGATAATAGCAATTGCACTGGCCTCATTCAGTCCAAAATCGCTAATACCCCAATAACCTAAGAGCAAAGCTCCACCGAAGGCAAAGAATATGCCAACTTGGGCCGCAGCTCCCAGAAGGAATCCTTTGGGATTCGCCAGTAATGGGCTGAAATCCGTCATTGCGCCGAGACCCAGGAAAATTAATACCGGAAGAACAGGATACTGGAAAATACCATAATAGCGCAGAATCCCCAGTATTCCCGCCTGACCCGGATCAGTGGCTTCATTGGGAGATATAAGCAAACCGGTTAACGGAAGATTGGCCAGAATAATTCCAGCCCCAATGGGCAGAAGCTCATAAGGCTCCCATTTCTTGGCAATCGCCAGGTAGATAAATCCCAGACCGATGAAAATCATCACCGCATTTTGCCAACTTATGTCATGAAATCCGGTCTGAAATGGAAACTCCAAAATATCCTCCGATTATCCCTGTCTATTGTTCGCTGCTTGCCACATTCTGATTTTTCTCGATCCTGGATATGATCGATCCAGATACTCTCGTCAGAATAGTCAGTAACACCAGTATGGAAAAAACGCTAATTACTCCATAAAGGGCTTGTTTGCCTGCTTCACCCCACTCCCAATCATCTGCACCTTCCTGATCAATCATGTCCCAATAGTCATCTATTACAGCTTTGATAACTTCACCATCTTTAACGGTGATATAAGCCTCATGATACGTCTCTTTTAAATCGAGTTGTTCGTCTGATCGATCACCATAGCCATTATGTTCAGAATAAAAACTGAAAAGAAATCGCCATTTTTCGGGGCCAGCCGCTTCTACTTCGGCTGCCTGTTCTATGGATTCCTCGATCCCATCAAATGTGAAAGTGGGGCTATTTATGAGGAAGTCTTCTGCAACTAATCGACTCTCCTTTTTCACTTTCCACAGAGAGTTCTCAACGGAGTTGGAATCTTCATCATCATCGCAAGATATCAGCAATAATGGAACCGAGGCGATAACCACAAGTATTAAGAGTATTTTGAGCTTATTCATACTGATACCATTTACCATGCTATGCGCAGCATTCAAATATTAAATATGCCATATCAAGGGGTAAGGATGCAAGTCCAGAATTAACCATTTATTCTAGCAACACCCCGGAATATCCGTAGTCGACTGAGGTGCATCAAATCTGATTATCTCGATTTCTGATTCTCGCATATTGTCTTCCATAGACCAGAAGTGAACCTCACCCCGGGCGATCCTGAATACTACCAAGAGCGGATCATCAGGCATTCCAGTACCTATTTCCTTTAGCCAGGGACGATCTGCCAGAAGCGCAGTTTTAAACGGAATATCATCAATGAACTCAACTTCTCCTGTTACTCGCATCATTCTTCCTGCATCCTGAGGGTCCGGAGCGAAAAAGCATACCTCAATTTTTGGATTTTCCTTAAGTTGCCGACAGACTGATTTGCTGGCACCGGTATGGAAATAAAACCCGGCCTCATCTGCAAACCACATCATAAATCCTCGAACATGCGGTTGGTCTCCATCCGTTGTGGCCAACCAGCACACTTGATTAGCATTGGCAAAATCGGTACATTCTTTGAAATCCATCTCTACCCCCACAAATCATGTTTTATCAATATCTGGTGTAACATTCTTGTGCCTTCCAGTTATAGCGCTGTCGGTTAAATTCCGAATAATCTCTGCGCATTTCTGAAAAATAAGTCCTCAAGAATAACTCGAATCTCCTCTTGCGTCCGACCGTTTCTCTCAATCCTTCCAATAGCATCGAGAATTCCTTCCATCTGGAAGAGAATTAGTGGAGCATCCAGATCGATTCCCTGTTTGGCAGCAAACGGCTTTAGTTTATCCCCGAAATTCGTGCTCACCAGTGCAGTGATAACGCTTCCATTATCCTCATCATCTGCAAGAACCCGCTCCCCATTGGCTATTTTGAACATCACGTACTTTCCACGTTCAGTAAGTGCAAAATCGATATCAGTACCAAAGACCAACCGAACATTGCTTTCGAAGGCCTTTGCAAGTACCGACGGCACTGTCACAGCGGAGATATCCATCCAGATAGTCTCGTAAAGATCATTCGAATCAATTAATGCCAGGAGGTCTTCTATTTTGGCCGGTGTTTGTGCTTGACCTAAGTGTGCCAAGATGATTTTGAGATTCGGATACTTAGCAGCAATCTGGAGCAGTTCGTCCTTCAGAGATGATTTCATCCGGGGAGAAACCACCAACTGGGGAAGATGTACCACAAGTGGCAATCCATGTCGGTTGGCTATCCAAAGAGCTTCCGGATTAAGCATATCCGTAAGAGTGATATCAGAGATAACTCCTCTCTTTACATGTGGAGATGCTGTGCGCGGAGTCATTTTAAATCCTCTCGCCCCACTCTCCACCCACTCCTCAATTTGACTGTAATCCATCTCCGGTGTAACCACAGCAAAGGGCATCACTTTTCTCATTTCATGCTCGTCCATCGACTGTAATACCTGCAATAACTGCTCATTCTTTTTGACGAGATCATAGGCTGGAAGAGGGGTATCAAATACTACAGATGTAAAACTGATACCTTCTCTTCTGAACATCTCATCATAGAGGTAATTTACATCATCGATGGAGAAGGGGAATCGGGGCATCAAATCAGAAGTTTCATCGAAGGCAGTATCCTCTCGCCCGGAAGAAATGTGCGCATGGCAATCATAGATGGCTTTGATTCTATGCTCTCTGAGGACTTGCAGAAAACGAAGATAGATGGGGCTGGATTTTATTTCATCAATGATTATGGGGATATAGGGGTTTTTAGACTGTTTCTCCATTTTCTGAGATCAACCAGCGAGCCGTTTTGCTACCATGAATGTAATTTTGAATGAAAGGCACAGCACGTCATTCTGGTTTCTGACTTCAATTAACGAACTCACTATTCCCACATCAGGCCGACTGCCAGAATCACGCTTCTCCACATATTCATTAGTAGCGGTGATGATATCGCCGGGATAGACAGGATTAGGAAAACGCACCTCATCCCAGCCAATGCCCGCCATTACAACAACTGAATCGCCTTTTAGAGACAAACGGTTTACAACGCCTATTGTATAGATGGCTGGGGCAACAACATCGCCACCAGGGAGTGATTGGGCAGCTTCTTCATCAATATGGAGAGGTCTGGGGTCCCACTTTTTAGCGAATTCGATCATTTCTTTTTTGTCGACGAAATGCTCTCCTAAGTACGCTCTTCTCATTTAGCACGATATCTTCGAAGTAGATCGGTTCCATTTACCCGCGGGACTCTTTTATCTTGGCTGTGAGCATAGGGACAATTTCGAACAGATCCCCCACAATCCCATAAGTTGCAACCTCGAAAATGGGCGCATTGGGATCTTCGTTGATAGCCACAATCATATCAGATGTTTGCATCCCCGCCAGGTGCTGCACTGCGCCCGAGATCCCACACGCGATATATAATTTGGGACATACGGTCTTGCCGGTCTGCCCAACTTGATGCGAATACGGAATCCATCCTTCATCAACAACTGCACGGGAAGCCCCTACCGCAGCACCAATTACGTCTGCAAGTTCTTCAACAATTTTGAAATTATCAGCCTTGCCCAGTCCGCGCCCGCCGGAGACAATGATATCAGCATCCTCAACTTTAATCTTTTCAGTTACATCCTCGATAAACTCCAGCAGTCTTACGCGTGAGTCGGTCGGCTGCCCATTAAGGCTCATGTTGACGATCTCTGCGTTTCGACCTGGTTTTGGGGTTCCTTTTTTGAACACATGCGGTCGAACAGTAGACATCTGAGGCCTTCTGGTTCGGCAGACGATAGTAGCCATAATATTGCCGCCAAATGTGGGGCGTGTCTGCAACAGGAGTCCGTTTTCCTTATCGATATCTAAATCTGTGCAGTCCGCTGTCAAACCTGTTTCAATAATGGCAGCTACCCGAGGAATAAACGCTCGCCCTAAAGCAGTTGCCCCGGTGATCATCATCCGGGGCTTTCGTTCCTTTATAAGATCAACCATACATTGCGTGTAGATGTCATCCTGAAACTGGGCTAGTGAAGGATCATCAAAAAGGTAGATTTTGTCAGCGCCATACTCACCAAGTTGCTCAACTCCCTCGACATTGTGTCCCAGACAAACCGCACAGAGTTCAGTATTAACGGCATCTGCCAGTTCTCGGCCCTTGTTCAACAGTTCATACACGACGCCTTTTATCTTACCGTCGAATTGCTCAGCAAATACCCATACCCCCTGGCTATCATCTTCGCCAGCATCTTCATCGGCAGGGCGCTCAATTATAATGGCATCAAAATCGCAGGCGTCCTGACAGGCCCCACAGATGTTACAGTTGTCTTTGATCTGAGCCACATCATCTACAACCTCAATAGCCCCGAAGGGACAAACCGGCTCACAGGAACCGCAACCAGTACACTTTTCAATATCAATGTGAATCGACATGTTTTTCTCTTAGATAACTTTCACTTCGCTTAGTTTTTCATACAACTGCGTAACTTTTTGAGCAGAATCGCCTTCAAGCATTTCACTGTTATGTTCTCTCTTGGGAGAGAATATGGTCATCACAAACGTCGGTGATCCGATCACACCAACTTTGTTATCCTCAATCCCAAGATCAGCAGCTGACCATGTAGTAAACTGAGCCGACTTGGCCTTCATTTTCCCCCTGAGAGAAGGCAAGCGTGGTACGTTAATCTCTTTGGATACGCTCATCACACAGGGAACTGGGGCTTCGACAATCTCATGGCCTTCATCGATCATTCGTTCAGCCTTCATTTTACCATCAGTAATATCATCAACTCGACTTACATAAGCCACAAAAGGAATGCCCAGTCTCTGGGCGATTCCAGGTCCGACCTGTCCGGTATCACCATCCATTGTCTGCTTGCCGGAGATGACCAGATCATAATCACCAATTTTTTCGATGGCCTTGCTCAACACATAGGAAGTCGCCAGTGTATCCGAACCAGCAAAAGCACGATCGCTTACCAGGATTCCTTCATCGGCTCCAACTTCGATGCATTCTTTCAAAGCAGCATCGGCTTGAGGAGGTCCCATCGTCAAAATGGTCACCTTTCCACCAAAACGCTCCTTTAACCGCACTCCTTCCTCTACTGCATAGGTATCGAAGGGATTGATGATGCTTTCAACGCCTTCCCTGACGAGCGTGTTGGTTTCATTATTTATCTTTACATCAGTTGTACTGGGAACCTGTTTAATGCAGACAACGATGTTCATGGACGCATTGCCTTCCGCTTGTAAACATGAGAAATAATGTCGTTACGAAGTATTTGGTTGGTTCCTTCGTAAATCTGGAGTATCTTGGCATCACGCATCATTTTCTCAACAGGATAATCACGCGTGTAACCAACACCACCAAACACCTGCACCGCATCGGTGGTGACCTTCATCGCCATATCCGTAGCAAAAAGCTTGGCCATGGCGCCGTCCTCGGTATAATTCGTCGCGCCAGCATCAATCGTCCGGGCACAAGCATAAAGCAGCAACCTGGCTGCCTCAACCTGCGTTGCCATATCAGCAATCATATGCTGAACAGCCTGAAATGAAGAAATTGGCTGACCAAACTGAACCCTCTGTCTTGCATAAGCCACAGCCTCTTCCAACGCTCCCTGTCCCAATCCAACCCCTTGCGCTGCTACACCTGGACGTGAGCCATCAAGGGTTTTAAGTGTGACAATAAACCCAGCTCCTTCCTTTCCAACCAGGTTCTCTTTGGGCACCTTGCAGTTGTGATAAACCAGTTCGCAAGTGGAAGAACAACGGATACCCATCTTCTTCTCTTTCTTGCCAAAAGTGAACCCAGGGGTATCCTTCTCAACAATGAAAGCGCTTGCTCCACGAGTGCCTTTCTTCGGATTCGTCATGGCAATGATTGTGTAAATCTCGGCTTCCCCGCCATTGCTGATAAATTGCTTGGTACCGTTGATTACATAGTCATCGCCATCCAGCGTTGCCAGCGTTTTCATGGCTCCAGCATCGCTGCCAGCCCCGGATTCCGTAAGCCCGAACGCCACCAGCCGTTCCCCGCTCGCGATCTGCGGGAGGTATTTCTGTTTTTGCTCATCGGTACCGAACTTGATTATGGGAAGCGTACCCAGCATCACAGCTGCATAGGAGATCGATACCCCACAACACCCACGGCTCAGTTCTTCGATAGCCAGACATGCATCCAAACATTTGGCTCCAAAGCCTTCATATTCTTCCGGAATAAAAACGCGAAAGAGATCGGCTTGAGCAATCTCTTTGATTATTTCCCTGGGAAATTCTTCCTTTTCATCGAGTTCTGCCCGGGCTGGTTTAATACGTTCTTCCGTGATATTCCGGGCGATCTCCTTGATCATTTTCTGTTGGTCATCGAGGAAATACTCCAAATCAACACCTCTTCTCCTTTGATATCAGAAAACACATCGTTTTATCAACTTTGTTAAACACCTAACTTTGGCGTTATTATAGCAATTATTGCGATTACTGTCTAAGGGTAGTTTCGTCGGAAAAGAACAAATTATCGATCATCAATTGCCCCGGTTTTACATCTCTGTTATCATCTTACCCGAAGGGCAATCGGAGGCAGAAATGAAAGTTGGGAACGTCTACGACCAAATCTATCTTGAACACGATACCGGCTCTCACCCGGAAAACAGGGAACGTCTGGTATCAATTATGAATCTCCTTGAGAAATCAGGGCTCAAGGATCAACTGGTTTCACTTTCTCCTCGAATGGCCACAGAAAGTGAACTGTTAACAAACCACTCACAAGAGCACATCACCAGGGTCGAGTCCGCATCTGAGAGGGGCGGTGCGTGGCTGGATGGAGATACATTTGCCTCACGAGCTTCATACAAAGCAGCTCTCTACTCAGCAGGCGGTTCACTCCGCGCAGTTGATGCGGTGCTGAATGGAGAAGTAAACTCCGCTTTTGCGTTGGTAAGGCCACCGGGGCACCATGCCACTCGTGAACAAGCAATGGGCTTCTGTCTTTTTAACAATGTCGCGATTGCTGCCAGGTATGCTCAACAGCAACACGGACTTAAACGGGTTCTCATTGTCGATTTCGATGTCCATCAAGGGAATGGCACACAGGAATCGTTCTATCAGGACCCGGACGTGCTTTATTTTTCTTCTCATCTCTATCCCTACTATCCCGGTACTGGTGACGTAGATGAGATTGGCACCGGAGCAGGTAAAGGTTTCACTGTGAATGTACCATTGCCGGGCGGATGTGGAGATGCCGAGTATCAGCAAGTGTATCAGGAAATACTGGCTCCTGTTGCCCGACGCTTCCAACCGGATATAATACTCGTTTCTGCTGGCTATGACACCCACTGGTCTGATCAGCTTGCCATGATGCAGCTAAGCGTTACTGGTTTTGCCAATGTAGTTAAGATTATCAAAGAACTCGCGGATGAGCTTTGCGATGGACGCCTCGTTTTCACTCTGGAAGGTGGATACAATTTGGAAGCAATTGCCTACGGAGTAAAAGCTACTTTTGATGTGCTGTTGGGAAATCCAGAGATCGATGATCCGCTGGGCCCACCAAAATATGGGGGACGAGCGCCATCCATTGATCAATTATTGGATCGAATAAAGAAGACGCACCAGTTATAGCCATAGGGGCATGATATATCGCGTCCCCTACTGAGTTGTTGTCAATGCAAGACCTGCCTCTTTTTGATCTCACAGTCCTCGATTTGAGCCAGTGCGTTTCGGGGCCTTATTGTACGAAGCTACTGGCCAGTTTCGGGGCTGAGGTTATAAAGGTCGAGCACCCTAATGGCGGCGATGTATCGCGTCGCTATGGCCCCTTTCCTAATGATATTCCTGATATCGAACAAAGCGCTCTCTTCTTGTATTTGAATACAAACAAGAAGAGTATCACGCTGGATTATGAGACCAAAACCGGGGCCAGGATACTCGCGCAACTTATCAACCAAGCAGATATTCTGGTCGATAACTCCGGCCCTGGTAATTTTGACTACAACTCGTTGGCAACTGACAATCCTTCGCTGATTGTTGCCTCAATCTCCTACTTCGGCCAGGATGGTCCCTATCGTGATTTCAAAGGCGCTGATATTATCGCACAGGCTTTGGGTGGAATCATGAAGCTCACCGGATTACCCCATCGTGAACCACTTAAAATGGCTGGGCCACAAGCTGAATACCAGGCTGGGATCAACGCCGCCTTAGCTATCATGACCGCCGTCTATTATCGGGATGTGACCGGCCAAGGTCAGCATATTGATATCTCTGTGATGGAATGTCTGGTTTCTATACTGGAAGGTGCTCTGCTAAGCAATACCTACGATGGGACCCTGAGACAGCGCGATGGAGCTCGCCATCCTACGGTGTATCCTTCCACTATTCTGCCGTGCAAAGACGGTTACATTCATGTAGACGCCAGTACAGCCTGGGATACCTTTGCCAATTTCACGGAAATGCCTGAACTGCTCCAATATAAACCAGATGTACTCAGAGAGAATACGGACGAGATAGATCGCCTGCTTTCTTCGTGGCTCGCCGAACGCACGATGGAAGACATCTTTCACCGTGCTCAGGAATGGCGACTTCCTTTCGCCAAGGTGATGGGAGTAGATGAATTGCCAAATGACCCGCAATTTCAAGCCAGGGAATTCTTCGTTCAACTTGAAGACCTAATCTATCCTGATGCTCCATTCAAAATGAGCGAATGTGAGACAACATTGGGTAAGGCTCCCTTGCTGGGAGAACACAATCAGGAGATATACTGCGACTTGCTGGGTTACACGAACCAATATCTTGTGAAGTTGAGGGGAATGGGAGTCATCTAAATCAATTTTATATGTCATTCTGAGTCTGCAAGGCGAAGAATCTCATCATTGCACCAGGAGATTCTTCACTTCGTTGCCGCTTCGTTCAGAATGACATGCCCTGTCTGTGAAATGTCAAACTTACCATTAGAAGGAATACGAATTCTCGATCTGAGCCAGGTCTACGCTGGGCCATATGCCACCAAGTTGCTGGCTGACATGGGTGCCGAGGTCATCCGCGTCGAATCAGCCGTCCGTTCCACGAGAGGTGGTCCTGAGCCTCAACCTGGAGCCGTCTACCCCGATGGGAATCTCGGTGAAAGACCCTATAACCGTTCTGCCTACTATAATGAGCTCAATAGAAATAAACTTGCTATCAGTCTCGATCTATCGAAAGAAAAAGGCAGAGAGGTTTTCAAGCAACTGGTCAAAATCAGCGATGTAGTACTGGAGAACTTCACCCCCAGAGTAATGGCCAATTTTGGTTTGGAGTATCCAGTGTTGAGTGAAGTCAATCCCAAGATCGTTATGGTCTCCCTTTCAGCTTATGGACAAACTGGGCCATTTCGAAACTATGTAAGTTTCGGACGCGGTATTGAAGCGATGTCTGGTTTATCTGAAATTACTGCTTATGAAGACGGCGATCCATTGGGACCGGGTATCGCCTATGCCGATACTACAGCCGGTTTGCATGCAGCATTTGCGGTGCTTGTCGCCCTGCGGCACCGTCGGAAAATGGACCGAGGCCAGCACATTGATCTTTCGCTTCGAGAGAGCCTAACAGCATTATTGGGCGAGCATGTCTTGGAATACTCAATGAATAAAAGCAGCCCAAAGGGCAACGGGAATTGTGACTCCTCTGCTCCCTTCCAGGGATGCTATCGCTGCCGTGGTGATGACGAATGGATAGTTATAGCCATCCACAATGACGATGATCTCCAGTCGTTGTGCAATGCCATTGATAATCCTTTGTGGACGAAGAAAGAAGGCTTCAACAAATTATTGGGTTGGCAACGTAACCAACGTGAAATTGATAATCTAATCGAACAATGGACTACCCAGCACGATCACCAATCAGTCATGCATATTCTGCAGCGAGCAGGTATTCGAGCTGGAGCAGTCCTCGATGCTGCACAAATAACCCGTGATCCTCACCTCAAACAACGTGGCTTCTTTGAAACGGTCACCCATCCGGAAGCTGGGACACATACCTATCCCGGCATGCCCTGGAAACTTAGCCTGACACCGGGTAGAATCCGGATGCCTGCCCCGTGCTTTGCTCAACACAACGATTATGTTTTCGGCGAGCTGTTGGGAATATCCGAAGAGGAATGCATGCAATTGAAAGCTCAAGGTGTGATATCAACAGTCCCAATTCGGTGAGACCATCCAGCGTTTTGCAATACTGTGGATTGCAGAATTCACTAGGAAAGGAGAACTAAATGCGCGAGTATGAAGATTATGGTGGCGAATTTCGGCCAGACGCCAAGTTACAGGATTTCTCAAAAGATGCGATTTTGCGTCTTTGGCGGACAGGTAGTTTGATCTATATGATGCTAGGGGGATTGTGGTTCGATGTGGTCAAAGACCACGTAGGGATTGAAAAAGCGCTCGAATGGGAAAAAGAGGTCTGGCTGAAAAAGGGAGGAGCCGAGAACGATATTCGAGTTTCCATGGATGCCCTCAATATTTCAGGTAACGACGTTGCTGCACTTCTGAAAGCGTTCCAGTTTGCTCCAGGTGAGGCAGGATGGATTGATATAGAATGCGAACTAAAAAACAACAATCATGGAATTCTCACCGCTACACACTGCCCGGCTCTGGAGATATTCGAGGCTACGGAAGATACCATCAGGCAAAAGCATGCTTGTGAAGATATTTGCATTCCCGGAATGCGGATAACCGGAGAGTTGTTTAACCCCAAGATGACTTGCCGTGCTCTCAAGTTACCTCCACGAAAAGGGCCGGATGACGTCGCTTGCCAGTGGGAATTTGAAATTCCCGAAGCATGATCCTCTCCACAAGGACACTGGTTGCTATCGATTTCCTTAAGTGATACTATGTGATTTGTAAACAGGAAGGAGCTTAACACATGCGCTGTCGAGGAATCCGAGGAGCAACCGTAGTTGAGGAAAACACCAAAGAAGCAATTCTCAAAGCAACCAGGGAGTTGTTGGAAAAAATGATCGAGGCAAACCAAATCGATGCAGATGAGGTAACCTCTGCTTTCTTTACCACCACGCCTGACATCAATGCCGAATTTCCGGCTCTGGTAGCTCGCCAGCTGGGTTGGACACAGACAGCATTATTGTGTAGCCACGAAATGAACGTTCCCGGGAGCCTGCAACAATGTATCCGAATTCTTGTCTTATATAACACGGAAAAAACTGCTGCCGAAATCGTACATGTCTATACCAATGGTGCAGAGATATTGAGGGCGGATATATCCTCATAAATCATGTGAAAATGAGGTGAGTGTAAAATGCTTGCCATAATGGGTAAAACTGCCAGTGAAGCTGATCTTCAGGGCCTTCTTGATCTATTGAGCGAGGAAGGTATGACTGGCCATGTCTCCCACGGTGTGGATCGTACTGTGGTGGGAGTCGTTGGGCAAACCTATCCCGAACTTCGGGATAAGATCGAGATGTTGCCCGGAGTTGTTGAAGTTATTCCCATCAGTAAACCATACAAACTGGCTAGCCGGGAATTCCAGCCCATCGATAGCGAAATTAAAATTGGTGATATTACTATCGGCGGAGATAAGATTGTCATTATGGCTGGTCCTTGCGCTGTGGAGAGTCAAGAACAACTA
>CAZWIP010000077.1:0-12503 GCA_964634125.1 uncultured Dehalococcoidia bacterium | reverse complement strand
AGTGTCCTTTAACTTATGTCTTTAAAGTGTCCCATTTTCGCTGAAGGTGGACAGCAATGTACAACATGAATTCGTCACCTACAGTGGATAATTGTATCTTTGAGAACAATATGGTTGGAATGTATAATTTGACCTCTTCGCCTGTGCTAACAAACTGTATATTTAACGGAAACTCTGTTGGGGGGATGCGCAATTACGCAACATCAACACCGACTGTGATGGATTGTACCTTCGAGGATAATCCGGCTACGGCAATGTTCAATGATGCATCATCGCCTTTTGTTGACAACTGTATATTCAATAATAATACAGTTGGAATGAAAAATTGGCTTTCCTCGCCCAATGTCTCAAGTTGCACATTCACAGGTAACTTATCAACCTTCCAAGGTGGTGGGATGGTAAATTCCAAATCATCTCCCATCATAACAGGATGCACATTCGAAGCAAACATTTCCCCTATTGGTGCAGGGATGTATAACGATGCATCCTCCCCCATCATTGACGATTGTGTATTCATTGGAAATATTGGGAGCCCCTCACCATCAATGGGCGGAGGCGGAATGCACAACTGGAACTCCGCGCCGATCATTACTAACTCGATTTTCGAGGATAATGAGTCCACTCAGGGTGGCGGTATATACAACAATAAATCAGTACCAACAATTGTTAACTGCACTTTCAGCGGTAACCTGGCTGACAAGGGTGCAGCTATGTTGAACAACAATGCTCATTCAATCGTATCCAATTGTACATTTGAAGAGAACATCGCCAGTTTGGGTGGCGGCGGACTATTTAATACTTATAGTGCCACACCAGTTGTGACCAATAGCATTCTATGGAATAACAGCCCTGATGAAGTCTATGATGAGATCAATGCTCATACTGTTGTCAACTACAGTGATGTGCAAATGAGTTCAGGTATCTACCCGGGAATTGGCAACATCAATGCCAACCCTCTTCTTACGTTTGATTATCACGTGTTGCCAACTTCTCCCTGTATTGACGCAGGAAACAACTCAGCGCCAAACCTTCCTGCTACTGACTTTGAAGGCGATAATCGTGTTATTGATGGCGATGGCGATGGGACTGCCATTGTGGATATGGGCGCTGATGAAGCTCCAACCAGTATAGTTAGCGATGGCAGTTGGATCTATGAAGTGACCTATGATGAGGATGGCGCAAATGAGCAGATCACATATTGGACTGAAGAAAATATTGGTCCTGAAAACGCATCAGATGGTACAGAATGCTACAAAATCAACACTACTTTTAATGAGAACCCGGTTCGTTATACATTAGGTGCTTTTAATATTAGGACAGTATTGCAGGAACCAAACCATAGTTGGCGTGGCATCAGTGACCACAACTATTATCAGAGGTATCAGGAAGTATTTGCCCTGGGAATGACGGCGCAAGACTGGATATATTACAATGACTATTCCGGAGATTACGGTGCCCCGCTGGCTACCGATGAATCATGGACCTATACCGTTGAAGTTGATTCCGACAATGCGATGGGAGATTCAACCACCCATTTCTCCACAACAGTGGCAACCGATCTTGAGAACATCGTCACACCAGCAGGGGTTTTCCCCAGCTGCTTTAAGGTAGCGCATCTAGCATTAGATGGACCTAACGCAGGAAAAAGTTTCACTGAGTGGTGGGATTCAACTGGCGAATTTGACCTCGCCCCGGTGAAGATATTGGACACCTACAACTTCAATCACCTTGAGGTCAGGGAACTTATCAGCTATCCCGATGCCCCAGACGGGGATGGCGACGGTATACCGGATTCCATTGACAACTGCCCCGATACCCCCAATCCCGACCAGGCAGATTCCAATGGAGATGGGATTGGGGACGCTTGCGAAGGGGCTATCTCCGGTCATGTTAACCTCCAGGCAAGAGCAGGAGTATCCGGACCTGACTGGATCATCGATGCCACCGTGCATTTATGGGAAGACGGTGCTGATCGCTCTTCTGCCAGTCCATTAGCAACCTATGATATTACAACGGACGAAACCGGTTCCTTCGAAATCTTAAATGTACCGCCGGAAACATATGATATTACAATCAAAGGATCCCATACTCTGCGCAGTCTTGTAGAGGATGTGACCATAACTGCTGGTTCAACTACTCCGGTTGCCTTCGGGACTTTAGTAGAGGGCGATTGCTGGGGTGGCAGCGGACCAGACAACGTCATAGATGGCGCCGATTATAGCGCTATCCTGTACACCTTTGGCACCTATCCTGGACATGCTGATTTTATTGAATCCTGTGATGTCAATCAAGATGGTGTAGTCGATGGTTTTGACTATTCCGTCATCCTCTACAACTTTGGAGAAGCGGGGGTGGAACCGTTTTGAATGATAATAGTTTACATAGGTAGTCTGTTAAGGGGGTGCAGATCGAAGGGGAGTGGTTTTAGAGCAGTAGATTTCGGTTTTGTCGTTGTCATCCCCTCTTCGGAGCGTGGGACAGATTTTGTCAACATTTTGAACTTACACCAAGCGGCACGATCAAATACAAACTGGGTTTGTTGTTTAGGGATTATACGTATCACAATTAGTAAATGGTATTTCTATACGATTCAGTACAGCCAGCCAGTTGTGAAAAAAGCCTTCGGGAGGCTCAACCGAAGGCTTTTTTTGTGATAAACCAATAGCCCAAGATATGAAAGTTAAGAGAAGTTATGAATACGAATTTGTCTTGACGGTTCCAATTGATATCCTGACCTATAAACTTGATGCCCTGCATGTTCTTGCTCAATTCCCTGTAATCGGTAATAATCTCAGCAAGAGATTAAGAGTCTATTGCCAAGGTAAGTAGACGTAAAGATATGCATGATAGTAAGGAGAGAAAAATGAAAAGGATATCAAGGAACATATGTGTCATCGTTTTGGCGGTTATTTTGCTGTCACTGCCTATTCTCGTTGCCTGTGGAGATGAAGGAACACCAGGTTCCACATCTACACCAGTTTCAGAATCAAAACCGTCATCTGCGCCCATAGCGGATAATCTGGTGACCTACACGGAGGAACGTGAACCCTGTGAGTGTCGCAGCGAATACAGGAATGTCTATTGGGGAGAGTTGCATGCTCATACTACGTTGTCCTATGACGCATATACGTGGGGAACCATAACGACTCCCGATCAGGCATATCGGTTCGCCAAGGGAGAAGAAATAGCTTTATTGTCGCTGCATTCCAACGAGAATGAAATGCAATATGTCAAACTCTCCCGCCCACTCGACTTCGCTGCTCTGACGGATCATCAGGAGTATCTATCGGAGACTTACTTGTGCAAGAACCCGGACTCCGGTGCATATGATTGCGAACTGTGCCAGAAAATGCGGGAAGGCGGAACTATGAACTTGCTGGAACTTTCTCTGAACCTGAGGGAGGAACCTCCGTCACATATTGAAGAGATTTGCCAGGCTCCCGGTGTCGATTGTTATGAAATAAGCAAAAATATTTGGGAGACTATTGTGCAAAATGCTGAAGATGCCTATGATCGAACGTCGAGCTGCACCTTTACCACTTTCCCAGCGTACGAGTTTACGCTAAGTCCTCATATGAGTAACAAACACAGAAATATCATTTTTCGTAATGCAGAGGTTCCCGGTTTGCCACCGTCATCTTTCGAACAGAGTCATCAGTATGGACTATGGGAAGAATTAATGGAATCGTGTTTGGAAAAGGGGAATAATTGTGATTATATTGCCATCCCTCACGCTTCTAACTGGAGTAATGGGCACATGTTCATGCCGGATTATCCTATAGATATGAGCCTGGAGGAACAGAGTGAGGTTGCAGCCAACCGTGCGGAAATTGAATCGCTGGTTGAGATCACACAACACAAAGGAAGTATGGAGTGCAAGAACGGGTTCGAAGGGAACCCGGACGACCCATTGTGTGATTTCGAGAAGATTCGCGAGGTCGATTTCCCCGATTGTGAGGACATTCCCGGTGATCATGGGATGGTTGGTGCCGGATGTCTTTCACGTTATGACTATATCAGAAACGTCCTGAAGCTGGGGCTTTCGGAATGGCTCAGATTGGGAGTCAATCCCTACAAACTCGGTATCATTGGAGCCACCGACACTCACAACGGAATCCCCAGCAAAGTTGAAGAATATGACTTCCCCGGGCACATGGGAATGCTGGATAATTCACCCCAGGATCGCCTTAATTCCCCTCCCTTCGAACTCTATAACCCTGGAGCGATAACGGCAGTGTGGGCCGTTGAGAATAGTCGAGATGCAATATTTGAAGCGTTTCAAAGACGTGAAACTTATTCTACCACCGGGCCACGCATTTCCGTTCGATTTTTTGGTGGGTGGGAATACTCAGATGATATTATCGAAAAAGAAGACTTCATAGCTGTTGGGTATGAAAAAGGTGTTCCGATGGGCTCAGATTTGCCAACAAATTCAGACTTGGCTAATGCGCCAACGTTCGCTGTTATGGCAACAAAAGACCCAGGTGTGGAAGGTCATCCTGGCACTGATCTGCAGCAGATTCAGATTATTAAGGGATGGATTGATTCCGATGGAAACGAGCGCGAAAAGGTATTCGTAGTCGCTGGTGACCCGGATAATGGTGCAGGTGTAGATATGGACACGTGCCAACCAATCGGTGAGGGTTCAGAGCAGCTTTCCACGGTTTGGACCGATCCTGAGTTTGATCCGAATCTTCCGGCCTTCTACTATATGAGAGTTGTAGAGAATCCAAGTTGCCGATGGATACAGTACGATTGTAATGAATTCTCTGATGGCAATATGCCAGAAACTTGCTCGAACTCTGTAATAAGAAAAACCGTTCAGGAGCGAGCCATTACCTCGCCAATATGGTATGAGCCTCAGGTATAAATTATTAGCTTTGAATTGAACCTGAATCTGCACACAATGGATTGCAGGATAGAGTAGTTGCAAGTGTGACTTCGGAAGCCTATAATGGGTTATCCTCGCTGGAATCCACAACTTTGAGTCTAGCCTTTTCCAGCGGAAAACGGAGGGCCCAGTGTCCGGATCAGGACATTCGCAAGATGAATTATTGGCAATAGTCAATGAGATCTTTGTTGAGGGCGGTCCATTCACCAAAGACCTGGGGATCAGAATCGAATCGGTTGAAGGCGGAAACGTACGACTTGGATTCGAAATGAGAGACGGTTTCGTTGGACTCAGCAGCAATCCCATGTTGCATGGCGGTGTGGTTGCCTCTGTCTTGGATGTGGCGGGTGGTATCGTGGTATTCTTGGGTGCAATCCGCAAAATGAAATTAAGCTCAATAAGAGATACGTCGGAACGGCTGAAGAAGCTGAATACTATTGATATACGAATCGATTATCTTCGACCCGGCATTGGTAAATCCTTTACAGCTACAGGTTACATTCTGCGCACAGGTAATAAGGTAGCGGTAGCTCGTATGGAATTGTATAACGAAGAACAGTATCTCATTGCTGTCGGTACCGGTTCGTATATGTATGCAGTAAAATAGCAATTACTGTGGAAAAACTGGGGTTATCGAGCAAGTAACTCAATGCAAAAGGTAAGAGGCAATTATGACAGTTCGGAAATTAGGCAGAGGTGTCGCCATTGTGGGAGCAGGGATGTCAAAGTTCGGAGTACGCACCGGTATGAATGGCCGTGAGCTCTTTGTTGAAGCGTTCAATGATATGAAGGCTTCCGTTGATAAAGGAATTGATACCAGGGATATAGAGGCATTGTGGGTGGGAAACTGCGGCGCAGAGATGTGGGAATCGCAGTCGGTGATTGCTCCTCTGTGTGCCCAATGGATTGGAATGACACATCAGCCGGTGCAAAAGATAGAGGCGGCTTGTGCCAGTGGTTCTGTTGCTGTCAGGAATGCCATTCTGGGGATAGCCTCCGGAATGTATGATGTAGTGCTAGCTGGAGGCGTGGAGAAGATGACGACTCTTTCCACCAACGATACCACTATGGCTCTGGCTGCCGGGTCAGATACGTTATACGAAGCCTCGGCTGGATTCACCTTTCCCGGACTCTATGCATCGATGGCTACTGCTCATATGCATGAGTATGGAACAACTATCGATGATTTTCAAAATGTGACGATCAAGAACCACAATAATGGTGCTTTGAATCCGAAGGCACATTTCGCGGCTTCAATCAGGGGTGTCATGGATAGTCAGAAAGCCAAAGCGGAGCAGAAAGGATTACCTGTTCCAACATGGGCTGATGAGAAAGAGTTCTTGAATGACCCGGGGCGTAATCCGGTAATTGCCTGGCCGATGAGGCTGTTTGATTGTTCTCCAGTCACTGATGGTGCCGGATGTATTTTGCTCGTGGCCGAAGAGAGAGCAAAAGATTTCACTGATAAACCCATATATGTGATCGGTTCGGCGCAAGCCATGGACCAGGCACTTCATGGCCGCGATACCCTAACCAGTGTGCCTTCTGCAAAGATAGCGGCCCAACAAGCCTACGAAATGGCGGGGGTAACGTCCTATGACATCAAGATGGCTGAAGTGCATGATTGCTTCACTATCGCTGAGATGATGGCGATCGCTGATCTGGGATTTTTCAGTCCCGGAAAGGAAGCGGCTGGGGCAGCGGGAGAAGGCAAAACAGCAAGAGATGGGATAAAGCCAATTAACCCCTCCGGTGGTCTCAAGGCGAAAGGTCATCCGGTGGGTGCTTCCGGTGCGGGTCAAATGGTGGAGATATTCCAGCAAATGAGAGGTGAGGCAGGGGACCGGCAAATACCAAACACCGATATTGATCTGGCACTGACGCACAATGTTGGGGCTCATGGCACCACGGCTGTGGTTCAGATATATCAGAGGAGATCATGAAATGGACCAAAGACCATTTACTGCTGCCTCTTTCGAACAGTTTCTAAGCGAGTGCAAATTCATGGGTTCGAAGTGTACCCAATGCGGTGCCCTGTGGTGTCCTCCGCGGCCCATCTGCAATAAGTGCGGTTCAAACGAAATGGAATGGATGGAGATGGGTGGAAAGGGAACGCTCATTGCATTTACCACAATTGAAGTCGGAACTACTGCAATGCTCGATGCTGGTTATGACAGGAACAATCCCTATTGTTCTGGAATTGTGCAATTAGACGAAGGCCCCCGGATCAGTGCCCAGATATTAGGTGTAGATGCCAGTGATCCGGAAACCATTACCATCGGAACTCCGCTGAAAGTAGACTTTGTTGAGAGAGGCACATTTGCTTTTTCCAAAGAGCTTGCGGCAGTCAAAAAGACGTATGTGGCTTTTCGTTCGATAGCCTAAAACCAGCCCAAGGAGGCTCATGTGAAACGGAAGATCAGGAAGGCAGCAGTCCTCGGGGCAGGTGTTATGGGAAGCACCATAGCAGCCCATCTGACAAATGCGGGTATTCCGACGTATCTTCTTGACATCGTTCCCAGCTCACTTGCTGATAGTGACAAGAAAAAGGGCGTCACGGAAGACTCCCTTGCCTTCAGGAGCAAGCTTGCTATTGCCGGTGTTGCCAATGCACGCAAAGCGGGCCCTGCCGCATTTTTCATCCCCCAGAATGCCAAACTGATCACTCCAGGCAACTTTGATGATCACATGGAATGGCTGGGTGATGCCGATTGGATTATCGAAGTCGTTGCTGAGAATATTGAAATAAAGAAATCGCTGTTCCGCAAAGTGGAAGAGCACAGAAAGCCGGGCGCTATTGTGAGCACAAATACCTCCGGGCTCTCCATAAACAAGATGACGGAAGAGACATCTCAGGAATTTAGAGAACATTTTCTCGGCACTCATTTCTTCAATCCTCCCAGGTACATGAAACTCTTGGAGATCATTCCTGGTGCTGATACCAGTAAGGATGTCGTTGAGTTCATGGCAGACTTCTGTGAGAAACAACTTGGCAAGGGAATAGTCTTTGCCAAAGATACACCCAATTTCATTGCCAACAGAATCGGTGTGCATGGGGCTATCACCGCTGTGAGATATATGATGGAGAATGGGTATACCGTTGAAGAGGTTGATGCTATCACTGGACCTCCCATGGGGCGGCCAAAAAGCGCTACTTTCAGAACTGCGGATATGGTTGGGCTGGATGTTCTTGTTCATGTGATAGAAAACGTACGTGACAATGCAATAGAAGCAAGTGAGAGAGAAGAATTCGCTGTCCCTGAACTTTTAACTCGGATGGTAGAAGCAAGCCTTTTGGGGGACAAAACGCAGAAAGGGTTCTATCAGAAAGTGAAAACAGACGAGGGTTCGCAGATACATGCACTCGATTTCAATACATTAGAATATATTCCCCAGAAAAAGACCAAATACCCTTCACTAGGTGAGGTCAGACAGATAAGCGATCCGGCAAAGAGAGTCGAGAAGCTGATTAATTCTGATGATCGTGCCGGGCAATTTGCCTGGGAAGTCTTGAAAAAAACACTACTCTACTGTGCCAGCAAGATACCTGAGATGTCGGATGATATTGTGAATGTCGATAAAGCTATGAAATGGGGATTCAACTGGGAGTTGGGTCCTTTCGAGATTTGGGATGCCATCGGTGTTAAAGAATCGATTGATAGAATGCGAAGCGAAGGGGAGGAAATCCCGGAAAACGTGGCACAGATGCTCAGCGCAGGCAAAGAGAGATTTTACGAGAAGATTGATGGGAGAGATCGATACTACTGTTTTGCAAAGGCGGATTACCTTGAGATCGAAGAGAAACCTCAGATAATTATTCTTCCCGCTGTTAAAGAGAAGAATCTGATCAAGGCGAATCCAGGGGCCAGTCTGATTGATATCGGCGATGGAGTCGCTTGCCTGGAATTCCATTCGCCCAGCAGTGCTATTGGATACGATTTTATTGACATGATCAATTACAGCGTCGGTGTAGCAGAAGAGAACTTCAAAGGGCTGGTAATTACGAATCTTAGTCAGAACTTCAGTGTTGGGGCGAATCTGATGATCGTCTTCTTTGAAGTTCAGCGACGAAATTGGGACGGTCTAGATTTCCTGATTAGGCAGTTTCAACGCGGATGCAGGCAAATTAAGTATGCCGAATGCCCCGTAGTGGTTGCGCCAGCGGGTATGACATTAGGTGGAGGATGCGAAGTAGCTATGGCTGCGAGCAGGGTGAGGGCCCACGCTGAAACATACATGGGGCTAGTGGAAGTTGGGGTTGGGGTGATTCCTGCGGGTGGTGGATGCCTGGAGATGTTAATGAGAAACACCCAATGGGTACCGGATGCCGTTCCCAGCGCTTCCCCGGTAGGGAGCCAGCCTGATCTCACTCCCTATACAGCCATTGCGTTTGAGACAATTGCTCTAGCCAAAGTATCAACCAGCGCTCGCGAAGCACAGGCGTTGGGATATTTGAGTCCGGAAGATAAGATCAGTATGAACCGAGATCATCTTATCCACGATGCCAAAGAGACCGTGCTTGCCATGGCAAGGGAAGGCTATTCGCCATCAAGACCAAGGGATAATATAAGGGTGGCCGGAAGATCGGGTAAGGGTCTCATGGATATGGCAGTCTATGCCATGGTTGAAGGGCAACATGTGAGCGAATACGACGCCCACATAGCGAAGAAACTCGCCGCTGTATTGACCGGTGGCGATGTGGAAAAGAACACTCTCGTAAATGAGCAGTACATACTGGATCTTGAAAGAGAGGCCTTTCTGTCTTTATGCGGAGAGAAGAAGACACAGGACAGAATGCTGCATATGCTAAAAACAAACAAACCGTTGCGGAATTGATCATCACTCAAAGGGGATCGCGATGAAAGAAGCAGTTGTAGTATCAGCGGTGAGGACGGCGATCGGGAGGGCCCCGAATGGGGCACTCAAGAACGCAAGACCAGAGTATCTGGCTGTCAAAGTCGTTAAGGAAGCGGTGAAGAGAGCCTATGGGCTTAAGAGAGAGGATATCGATGATGTAGTCATTGGATGTGCTTTTCCTGAAGGAGAACAGGGTATTAACATTGGCAGGATTGTTGCACTCAAGGCAGAGCTTCCGGATACAGTTCCCGGACAGACAGTGAACAGATTCTGTGCATCCGGGCTTGAAGCGATTGCAATTGCGTGTGAGAGGATCATGTGTGGATTTGCGGATGTGATGGTGGCATGTGGGGTCGAGCATACCAGCCGTGTGCCAATGGGAGGGAACAACCCGCTTCCCGATCCGGACCTGACTGAGAATTACCCTGCGGCTTACATACCAATGGGTCTTACGGCAGACAAAGTGGCTCAGCGTTTTAACATCAGCAGGGAAGATCAAGACAAGTTTGCTGTCGAGAGTCATCGGAGAGCTGCAAAGGCCACCGTTGAAGGGAAATTTAGTGAACAGATACTGCCGATAACATTGACCGAGACTATATTCAAAAATGGAAGTGTAGTGAAAACTGAGAAGGTATTCAGCGCAGATGAGTGCGTAAGGCTGGATTCCTCCGTAGAGAAGCTATCAACACTCAGACCGGCGTTTCATGCTAAAGGAACGGTGACTGGTGCTAATTCTTGTCCATTGAATGATGGGGCAGCAGCACTCGTAATCATGTCAAGGGAGAAAGCTGAAGAATTGGGTCTTAAACCGATGGCTGTTTTCAGGTCATATGCAGTGGGCGGTGTTGATCCCGAGATTATGGGAATCGGCCCGGTAGTGGCTGTACCAAAAGCATTGAAATATGCTGGTATCACCATGAAACAAGTCGATCTTGTCGAGTTAAACGAGGCGTTTGCTTCCCAGTCTTTATATGTAATCAGAACGCTGGGAATGGACCCGGAAAAAGTGAACGTTAATGGTGGAGCCATAGCTCTGGGGCATCCTTTTGGATGTACTGGAGCGTATCTCACTACAAAATTGCTCTATGAGATGGAATCCAGAAATTCCAGATATGGTGTGGTAACCATGTGCGTTGGTGGTGGTATGGGGGCAGCGGCTGTTTTTGAAAGAGAGAACTAGTGTTGTGTCAACCATGGTCTGACGCATTGTCGTTCTGAGGGAATCCGTATGGATGACCGAAGAATCTCTGATGATAGCGGTTGAGATTCTTCGCTTCGCTCAGAATGGCAGCAGAATGTGAAGGGTTGGGAGGACTGACAGCCAACATCTGATAGCTGACAGCACAATAGGGAAAGGAGGAGGTTATGGAAGTGCAGGAAATTAAAAAGGGTGCTTCGTTTCTTGTTGAGGGTACATCGCCACAGGAGATATTTACTCCTGAGGACTTCACTGATGAACATCGGATGATAATCAAGACCACAAAGGACTTCGTTAAAAACGAGGTTCAACCGAACATCGAAACGATCGAACACAAAGACTTCGAACTTACTCGTAAACTGACCCGGCAGGCGGGAGAGATAGGTTTATTGGGCGCTGGAATCGAGGAGAAATTTGGTGGAACCGGAACCGATACCATCGCGCCACTCATTATCACTGCTAATTTAGCTGGGGCTGGTTCACTTACGTTGACGTTGGGTTGTCACCTGGGAATTGGCATGTTGCCCATTGCCTACTTCGGTAATACGTCTCAGAAAGAAAAATATCTTCCCGGTTTGGCAAGTGGTGAGAAAATCGGCGCTTATGCCCTCACTGAACCTCTTTCTGGTAGCGACGCGCTTTCTTTGAGAACCAAGGCAGTTTTATCCGATGACGGCAAATATTATGTGCTCAATGGTGAAAAACAGTTTATCACTAATGGTGGGTTTGCAGACGTGATAATCACCTATGCACGAGTGGATGATAAAGTAACAGCTTTTATCGTAGAGAGGGGTTTTGAAGGAGTTTCCACGGGCCCGGAAGAGAAAAAAATGGGGATACGCGGTAGCTCTACAACCAGTGTTGTGTTTGAGGATGCGAAGATACCAGTAGAGAACGCGTTTTTTGAGATTGGAAGAGGTCATGTAGTAGCTCTCAATATACTTAACGTGGGAAGGCTCAAACTGGCGGGGGCATGCGCTGAAGGGGCAAAAATATGTATTGAGTACAGTGCAAAATACGCCAAGACAAGAGAGCAGTTTGGGAAACCTATTTGCCAATTCGGCTTGATAAAACAAAAGCTTGCGGAAATGGCTACAAGGACATACATTGCGGACAGCATGTTCTGGCGAACAGGAGGCCTTGTGGATGGAATACTTGCCTCCGTTGACCTGTCGGCAGAAGATAGCGGTCAGCAAAGTGCCAAGGGTATCTCGGAATATGCCACCGAGTGTGCCATAAACAAGGTCTATTGCTCAGAGTTGCTGGACTTCGTTGCCGATGAAGCAGTTCAGATTCATGGGGGATATGGTTTCATCGAAGAGTATCCAGTGGAGCGAATATACAGGGACAACAGGATAAACAGGATATTCGAAGGGACAAATGAGATCAACAGGCTCACAACCTTGGATTGGATATTGAGAAAGGCTTTAAAAAATGAAATACCTCTTTTTGATGAAGCTAAGAAATTGAGTGGTGAACTGTTAACGATTGAACCAGCATTTCCTAGTTTGGAAGATGGCCCTTTGGAGTATCAGCAGAAGCTTGTGGATATGGCAA
>CAZWIP010000076.1:0-12592 GCA_964634125.1 uncultured Dehalococcoidia bacterium | reverse complement strand
TGATTTTACCAAGTCCATCGAGCTGGAACCCGACTCGGTGTCGTATCACCGAAAAAGGGCGGATTTCTATTCTCATAATGGAAAGTATGACTTATCGATTGCTGATTTTACTAAAGTCATCGAGCTAGAACCCGACGAAGCCCAATCCTACCACCACAGAGGTGAGGCGTATAACCTGAAAGGCGAATATGATAAAGCCATCGCTGACCATACCAAAGCCATCGAGCTGGACCCCGATTGGACAAGGCCCTACTTAAAGAGGGGGGAAGTCCTATCGTTCTTTAGGCAAGCATGACCTAGCGATTGCTGATTATACCAAGGCTATCGAGATTGACCCCAACAACTCTCAGTCCTACAACGGCAGGGGTACCGCCTATAGTGACCATGGTAAAAATGACCTGGCGATTGCTGATTATACCAAGGCCATTGAGTTAGACCCCAACGTTTCATTTGCCTATTTCAACAGAGGCGATGTCTATCAAGAGCAGGGGAAGAAAGCCGAGGCTATAGCTGACTTTAAGAAGTGCATTGCTCTAACAGACAACCCTATTGAGATAGAGGTGATGCAAGGCTGGATTGAGGAACTCTCTAAGTGATATCTTCAAAACCAGTCGCAAACTAGCAAAAGCCTTCAAAGTGAAGCCGGAAAGAGGAATTAAACCTCCAACCTCAAGCGTACTGAACACTATATTACCGAACAAAACCACAAGTGGCTCGTTGCTTACTATATGACCCTTATGCATTCAAACCACTACATATCAGGGATTTGAGTGTGCTGTGGGCCATGCACACAGCTATTGTTACATCTTATGAGACAAATTTTGTATTATAATCATCGGGTGTCAGATATGCCCAAGACTGCTTGTGGATATCCATCTCAATCATTATGTCGGTACCTGTTATGTCTTGGTCTGTCCCCAGTTCATCCAAGACAAAAGTGGACAGATCCTGAGTGTTCTTGAAAGCAGCCCAGGCAAGAATATCGTATCGGCCAGTACATATAATCACAGCAGAAACGTTTGTATAGGATGATACTCTTTCTGCTACAGATTCAACATGGTTTGCATGGACACTCAATCCTAGCACCGCCCTGACTTCATATCCAAAGACGTTTGGCGACGCAAAAGCTACCACAGCAATAATCTGCATATCCAGAAGTCTTTGAAGTTTCTTTTGGACAGTGGGTCTTGTTATACCTAGTTTTTGGGCGAGATTGGATATTGACTGCCTACCGTTGGCCTGAAGCTCCTTGATTATCGTCAAGTCCCGCTGGTCCAAGACTGGTCTAACGTATGCTCTCTCGCGTGCTTGTATTCCCTGTTCGCAAAGATTATGCCCAACTCTTCCGTATGCGAAAGAGACCTTATGAAATTGCAGATTCAGGATCGATTCGGTGCTGGTGACACCTGGATACTTGCCCAGTTCATCAATGAGAAAAGCGGAAAAACTTGAACGGTCTCGAAATGCAACCCATACTATTATGTCGTATCGCCCAGCGCATATGGATACCATTTGGACATTCCCGTGTGCCGCCAGTGCTTGCGCAACAGCACGAACGTCATTCAATCGAGCGTTGATTCCCACCATCGCCACTGTTCGTGGATATTTGAACCCATAATGGCCGGCAATAGCGGTTACTTCAATGATGTGCTCGTCTATAAGTCTGTCAAGTTTCTTACGTACGGTGGCTCTACCCGTACCAAATTTGCTGGCGAGATCAGTGATTGTCTGCCTGCCATCGATTTGCAATTCGGATATCAACATCAAGTCAATCTGGTCCAAGTTATTATCAGAGCCCCGTTCCATATTTCACCTTCCCAACTTAGTCCATCAGTGATTAATGGGTTGACTGATCACCCGATGGGCAGGCACATTGTTCGATCGCAGATAGAGTGGATATATTTGTACCCCAATGCACCGGTAGATCCGACATTTTTCATAATGTACTAAATATTACTGCTTGGGAGTCATTTTGATGGTTTTTGAAATTATATTTTAGCATATATGTATACACGATTTTATGCAAGCATGATTGGACTTAACATATTGAACTAGTTCGTCCATAATCAATGTCATTATGGTAATAATATGGGTGATATATAGTTCATTATGATATATAAATCATTGACTTTTTTGATTCCAAATTGTATACTGGCTCCTAAATAGACACTGTCAATTGCTGGACTTACCTCTTTCTTTATTTCCGCTTCAAAAAGCGAACTGCGATAACAAGCCAAATATCGAGGAGGCATGCAAATGGAAATCGTATTATCACATCTACGAGTTGTAGAAATCGGAACCAACGTTTCCGCCCCGTATTGCTGCAAGTTACTGGCAGACCTTGGTGCCGATGTAATCAAGGTCGAGCAATCCGGTACTGGCGATTCACTTCGCTTGACCGGTACCTTCCCCGATGATCCCGAAGATCCGACGATAGGTGCCCTGTTTCGATATCTGAATACCAACAAACGAAGTGTGACCTTCGATCTAAACGGGAAAACCGATATCGATGCGATCCTGAAGCTGATCTCAGAGGCTGATCTGGTTGTCGAAAACCTCGGCGCTGGCGTACTGGAAGAGCTTGGGCTGGGGTTCGATCAACTCAAATCTGCCAACCCGACGGTCTCCCTGATCCGGATTTCAGACTTCGGACAGGATGGACCCAACGCACACCTGCCGGCTACAGACTTCATCGTACAGGCTCTGGGTGGCTGGATATCCAAACATGTCTCCGGCCGGCCCGACCCGGTCCAGGTGGGCGGAAACCTGGCCGATTACGCTAGCGCCTCGCATGCGGCCTGTGCCGCCCTCACTGCAGTGAAAACCGCCCGGGAATTAGGTGAAGCTGTGAATGTAGACGTCTCAAAACAGGAATGTCTGCTGGCTACGCTACCGCAGCCAACGCTCTTTCTGGAGACCCTGAAAAAAATGGGCATGGGCATGCCGGAGGATCGGGTATTTCCCGTTCCCGGTGTTGTTCGATGCAAGGATGGTTATGTCGGGGTTAACGTTCTCACCGCTCAGCATCATGAGGACTGCTGCAATATGATGGGTGTACCCGAGTATATTCCCAAACAATTGGACCTGAACGTAATAGGTCCAGACCTTGACCAGTTCTATCAGGCCATCGAGCCCTGGCTTATGGAGCGAGAGTCCGAAGAAATCGTCGAGTTATGCCAGGCCTTCCGCATTCCGGCTGTGCCGGTAGGCAATGGTCAGAACTTACCGGAAATGGCTCAGCTAAAGTCTCGTTCTTTTTACACCAGAGACCCGGAGAACCAATTCACACAACCCGGGCTGCCTTATCGCCTGGAGAAAACACCAGCATCGCTACGACTACGATCGCCCCGACTGGGAGAGCATACTGACGACGTGAAGAAACATATTTGGCATAATGAAAGGCTCTCTGGCCTTTCCAATGAACCAACAGCCAAGCCCAATTACCTGCCTTTCGAAGGTCTGAAGGTTATTGACCTGGGGACTTTCTGGGCGGGACCTTTCGTCAGTTGCTATCTTGGCGCACTGGGAGCGGATGTAATCAAGGTGGAATCCATTCAGCGGCCGGACGGATTCCGGTATTCCATGGCTTACCCCCCACTGGGGCCTGACTGGTACGAACAGGGAGGCGTGTGGCAGGCAACCAATCTCAATAAACGCAGCCTGACGCTCAACCTCAATTCAGAGGAAGGGAAACACATCTTCGAGCGTATGATCAGCAATACCGATGTGATTGTCGAGAACTTTGCCCCCAGGGTCATAGAGAACTTTGGTTTCAGTGTTCAGCGCATGAGGGAGCTCAATCCAAAATTGATTATTGTCCGCATGCCGGGATTCGGACTCGAAGGGCCGTGGCAGAACTACGTCGGCTGGGCCATGTCCTTCGAGCAAGCCAGTGGAGCGGCTTGGATTACCGGCGACCCGGACGGCGCGCCACTCAATCCCGGGGGATTTGCTGACCCTATGGACGGTCTTCACTCCCTTGTAGCTCTGCAAGCAGCTCTGGGCCACCGAGATCGTACCGGGGAAGCTCAGATCATTGAAGCTGCTCAACTCGAGATGGGGGCCTGCTGGACGGCGGAACAGGTAATAGCATATTCGCTAACCGGAAAATTACAGCAGCGAACCGGTAACCGTTCAGAAACGATGGCGCCCCAGGGAGTATACCTTTGCGAAGAAAACGCATGGATAGCCATCTCGATAAGAGATGACGAGGATTGGGGAAGGTTTACGGCAGCGATAGGTTCACCGGAATGGGCCAGTGACAGCCGGTTCGCTTCGGTGAAGGGCCGCATGGCATATCACGATGAGATCGATCGTCATATCTCAGACTGGTGCGCCAGTCGGAATGCCAATGCGGTTATCGATGCGGTTCAGAGCGCAGGCGTTCCAATCGGCAGGATGCTGACAGCACCAACCATGACCACCGATCCTCACCTTTCGGCCCGCCGATTCTATCAACCGCTGGTGCACGCAACCATGGGAGAACGCAAGTATCCTCGCTGGCCGATGATTCAGAACCCGGGTACAAACGGGCTCAATCGATGGTCATCACCAACACTGGGACAGCACAACTCTGAGATTCTTGGAAAAGATCTCGGTTTGACCGAAGCGGAGATCGCTGAGCTTGCCGAAAAAGAAGTGATCGGGACCGTTCCAAAAGGTCTGGGGTAATCGGACGGCATAAGCCGCCAATCATTTCAACACTGACAGGTGGTGCAAGTGCTTGATCAATATGTAGCCAGAAAGTACAAATCGGATACACGCCCGCCGATCGAAGCCAACCTGATTCGGGATAAGGCTGCCATCGTCGGAATTGGCGAGACGACCTTTTCACGCAATTCCGGCCGCGACGAACTCGACATGGCCTGTGAGGCCATCAAGAAAGCAGTCGATGACGCTGGCCTCAAAATGGAAGACATTGACGGGTTAGAGGCATTTACCCTCGATCGCAATTCCATGGCTGCGATCGTTATGAGCCTGGGCATACCCAACCTGCGATTCACCAGTGAAGTAAGCTATGGGGGAGGGGCAGCCGCCGCTCTGGGCATGCACGCTGCTGCTGCAGTTGTTACTGGCAGGGCTAATTATGTGGTATGTTTTCGTTCATTGAATGAGGCTTCCGGATTTCGCTATGGTCGAGGAGACGGTTATGCAGAATATATGCTGACCGCAGTCTCTCCCAATTATGGATACCACTGGCCCTTTGGTTTCGTAACACCGCTCGCGTGGAATGGTATGTGTGGGCAGCGCTGGATGCATGAGTTCGGTATTACTCGCGAACAGGTCGGATGGTGGCCGGTAGTCGTGAGAGAAAATGCGCAAAAGAATCCCAACGCCATATTTCACGGCAAGCCTCTTTCACACGACGATTACATGAATTCACCAGTGATAGTTAATCCAATGAAGCTTCATGATTGTTGCGTCGATACCGATGGCGCCTGCGCCTACATCGTCACTACCGCCGAACGTGCCCGGGACCTCAAGCAGCGTCCAGCTTACATTCTGGCAGCTGCTCAGGGATGCCCCTCTGAGCAGGAGATCGAGACGAGCTACAATCGATCAATCATTTCAGGTTTACCGGAGATATGGTATCTCGGTCAGGAGCTCTACAGGATCGCAGACGTAACCCCGGATGATATCGATGTGGCTCAACTGTACGATGCATCGTCGTTCAAAGGAATCATCCAACTTGAGGAGTTGGGCTTCTGCGAACGCGGCGAAGGCGGAGCTTTTATTGAAGGCGGTCACAATATCCGGGTTGGGGGGAAGATACCGGTCAATACGTCTGGAGGGCTGCTTTCGGAGGCGTATGTGCATGGCGTGAACCTGTTAGTAGAAGGCGTCCGCCAGATTCGGGGGGAATCCACCAATCAAGTGGACGGGGCTGAATTCTGTATTATTACCAGTTCACCAGGCGTCCCCACTGCCGGTCTCATTCTTAGGAGGTAGGAATGGTCGAACGAATCGAAGGTGTGCCGGTAATGCGCCCTTACGTAGACGAGGACAATAAAGAATATTGGGACGCAGTAAAGCAACATAAACTGATTCTTCAACGGTGTAAGGCCTGCGATAAATACCTGCAGCCACCGCGTCCGATGTGCCCCTATTGCCACTCGCGGGATTCCCTGGAGTGGGTTCCTTCAACCGGAAAGGGACATGTCTATTCGTTTGTGGCATTTGAAACGGACCGGATGGCTTATCCGGCATTTAAAATCCCCTATGCTGTGGTCCTAGTGGAACTCGAAGAAGGACCCCGTATTACAGCGAATACAACCGATATTAAAGCTAATGAAGTCTATATCGGGATGCCCGTTGAGATCACCTTTGAAGATGTGGATGACAAACTGACATTGTATCGATTCAAACGGAGGGAAACGTAGAGGGAGCAGCAACAATGGACAGCATCAAAGACAGAACGGCTATTATAGGAGTGGGGGTTGTCGACTTCTCCACCAGCATCGGGCGCAGCGAATGGGATACCGCTTCCGAGTGTGTAATGAAGGCAATTAACGATGCTGGATTGAAACCCTCCGATATAGATTGCCTGGTGAAGAACATCGATGATGCCCCAGACAACTCTTACATCCAGAAAAGCGTGGGGATTGAGAATCTGGTTTATGCCAGCGAGTCACACTGGGGAACCAGCGCAATGGCCGACGCGGTAACGGCAGTAGCCTCGGGGGCATCGAACTGTGCCATATACTATCAGGCCGCTCATCGTTCCTCCGGCTTAGAAAAATCCTACTCCGACTATCGGGCGGCGCGGGATATCAGGGAAGACAACCTCGATATGATTCGCCACGATTTCTATGACTCCTTTGGGCTCATCGGGCAGCCTGGCTGTTTTGCCATAACCCTCCGTAGATACATGCACGAATTCGGAGCGACAAGCGAACAGTTGGGCTGGATTCCGGTGGTTCTAAGTGAATACGCGGCCATGAATCCCGAGGCCATATTCTACGACGCGCCGGTTACTATTGAAGAATACATGAAATCTAAAGTCATCGCAGATCCCATTCGGGCAATGGACTGTGCCCCCAAGGTGGATGGTGCGATGGCATTAGTAGTCACCAGCACGGAAAAGGCTAAAGACCTTACACACCGCCCGGCAATCATCATGTCTGTAGCACAAGGAACGGCTACCGAAGGTCAATTATTTACCAGCTACAATCAGGAGGTCATCACCCAACTGCCCGAAATGCAACGAATGGGCGAAGAGCTTTTTCGCATAGCCGAAGTCGAACCCAAAGATATTAAAGTAGCTCAATTGGATGATGTTTTTACCCCAATGGTAGCCCTGCAACTGGAGGCACTACGGTTCTGTGGTGAAGGTGAGGGCGCCGCGTTTTGTGATGGTGGGGATAGAATACGTGTCGGTGGGGAATTGCCATTAAACACTGCGGGAGGGAATTTTGGCAATGGTCGGCTGGATATCGCCCGGATCATAGAGGCAGTTCGGCAAATTCGGGGGACATCGGTCAATCAAGTCGAAAACGCCGAACTTGTGCTGGTTGCCAGCGGGGCAGGTGGGCCGGCAGATGGACTTATCTTGCGATGTTGATAAATAACGTGAGCGTGCCACGTCCGTAAAGACAAGGAGAAGTATGGATGTTTGATCAGTACCTTGCAAGGCGATATCGAAGATCGGTTAGACCGAGGCCGCAGGATTATATGGTGAAGGACAATGCGGCCATCGTGGGCATTGGATCGACCGAGTTCTCCAAAGATTCCGGGCGAAGCGAACTCCAAATGGTGTGTGAAGCCATCAAGTCAGCAGTGGACGATGCCGGACTGGAGATGGAAGACATCGATGGCATGGTCCGATTCGTAATGGACTTCACCGACGAGATGCACATCGCCAGCTCGTTGGGAATCCCGGAACTGGACTACTTCGGCGAATGCGGATGGGGTGGTGCGGCTGGCTGCGCCATGGTGATGCACGCCGCCGCGGCAGTGGTCACGGGAGCGGCCAAGTATGTTGTCTGCTATCGAACGATGAACGAACGGTCGGGACGGCGGTACGGGCATACTCCGGGTGTTGAGTTTGCCAAGACCGCGCCCAATGATCAGTTTGGATTCTTCATGCCCTTTGGCCTCAGTTCAGCGCCAATATGGATGGCGATGTTTGCCGCGCGGTATAACCACGAATTCGGAGTCAAGCCGGAACAGATCGGATCGATCTCGGTTCTCTGGCGGGAAAACGCCTGCCAGAATCCAAATGCACTGTTCTATGGTAAACCGATTACGATGCAGGATTATCTGGAATCCCGAATGGTGGTTGACCCACTCCGATTGTTTGACTGCTGCGTGGATACCGATGCAGCAGTTGCGTTTATCGTGACCACTTCAGAAAGAGCCCGGGACCTGAAACAGAAGCCAGCCTATATCCTCGGCGCCGCACAGGGAACGGCCTCACAGGGTGAGTTGATGACTAGCTACTATCGCCCCAAGATATCCATGCTGCCGGAGTCATGGTATACCGGCCAAGAGCTGTGGCGAGTGACTGGTGTCACACCGAAAGACGTCGATGTAGCGCAGTTCTACGATGCATTCAGTTACATGGTTCCCATGCAGATGGAGGAATTTGGTTTCTGTGGACCGGGTGAAGGGGCTGCATTCTGTGAAGGCGGCCATCGTCTTCGTGTGGGAGGGGAACTCCCGTGCAATACGTCCGGGGGCCAGCTCTCTGAGGCGTATGTCCACGGAATGAACCTGATCATGGAGGCGGTGCGACAGATCCGTGGCACGGCCAGAATTCAGGTGCCGGATGCTGAGCTGAGTCTTGTGACTAGTGCCCCTGCGGTCCCCACCAGTGCCATTTTGTTACGGAGGTAAATACCAAAAATGGAATATAACACAGCGTTCCCGCTGCTGCGTCCCCATGTTAACCCGGACAATAAAGGTTTCTGGCAGGGCGTTCGCGATCACAGACTTGTCTTTCAGAAATGTGACTACTGCGGACTGATAGTGCATCGCCCGCGCCCGACCTGCCCACAGTGCCTTTCCAATCAAAAAAGCTGGGTGCCATCGGAAGGGAAGGGTCACGTCTATACCTATGCTACAGTGGTGAATCCAAGGACCGGGTATCCGGGAATTGTAGCTCCTTATTCCGCGGTTGTAGTGGAGTTGTTTGAAGGCGTTCGTCTGCTGGGCAACATGTGCGATGTTGAACCGGAGGATATCTATATCGGCATGCCGGTGGAGGTTGTCTTCGATGATATTGCTGAAGATCTGACGCTTCCCAAGTTCAAGAAAAGAGAAGATCAAGCGAGATGAGGTGGTGGCGATGAATTCCATCAGTAACAAGGCCGCGATCGTCGGCATTGGCGTTAGCGATTTCAGTGTGGATTCCGGCCAGTCGGAACTCTACATGGCCTGTGAGGTCATCAAGGCGGCGCTGGATGATGCCGGGCTGGTCCCGGAGGATATCGATGGCATTGTCAAACATACGGATGATGCTTCAGATGAGTTGGAAGTAGGGCGATCCCTGGGAATGGGCAATCTCTCATTTCATGGGGAGTGCCGCTGGGATGGGGCGGGGTGTGGAATGGTGATGCGGGCGGCCATCGGGGTGGCTGCCGGGATGGCCAATTATGTTCTTGTTTACAGGGCGGTGAACGGATCGTCTAAAAGGCGTATGGGCACCAGTATGCGGGACATCGCGCAGATGTCCACCGGCGATCTGCTGCAATGGACCTTTCATGCTCCGTTCGGGCTCATGACGGAGACTGGCCGGATGGCGATGGTCGCCAGTCGGTATATGCATGCGTATGGCGTCACGAAGGATCAGTTTGGATGGATAACTACGGTTTGCCGCGAACACGGTGCTGTAAATCTCAATAGCAGGTATTACCAGCAGCCGATAACCATCGAAGACTATCTCAATTCGCCCATGGTCGTCGATCCTCTTCGCCAACTGGATTGCCGGGAGGACGCCGATGCAGCTGTCGCCCTGATCATCACTACCCCGGCAAGAGCGGCGGATCTGATGTCGAAGCCGGTCAATATCCTGGCAGCGGCACAAAGCCAGATAATTGAAACCGAGGAGAAAAACAGCTTGTACGGATCGAAACTGGCCCAAGTGCCCGAGATCGGCCGCGTGGGCGAAAAGCTCTTCGGAATGGCCGACATAAGTCCCAAGGACATTAAAATTGCCCAGATCGATGATTCATATGCTCCTCTGGTTCCCATGCAGTTGGAGGCGCTCGGCTTCTGCGGTCGAGGGGAGGGAGCAGCGTTTTGCGAAGGCGGTGATCACATTCGGGTCGGCGGTCCGTTGGCGCTGAATACTGCTGGCGGCTCCCTCGGGGAAGGCCATATTTATGGCCTGAATCACATCGCGGAAGCGGTTCGCCAGATTCGCGGGACATCGTCGAACCAGGTGAACGATGCGGGTCATGTACTGATCACCACTGGCGCCGGCGGCCCGGCAAGTGGGCTTATCCTTGGAGGCAATTGATGAGTAGTCCGAATGAATCGAAATACATTGCGCCCAAACCTATCCCCGGTGGGGATAGTGCACCTTTCTGGGATGGGATTCAGCGGCACGAACTGGTTTTTCAACGGTGCAGGGACTGTGGCCAATGGGCCCATCCTCCTAGACCGACATGCCCTAAGTGCCGGTCCTTCGAAAAGGAATGGGCCGCTTCAACAGGCAAAGGGACTGTCTATGCCAGCGTGACCTACCGGGAGGCGCCACATCCCGGATTTGAAGCGCCGTACTCAGTGATTCTGGTAGAACTGGAAGAAGGTGTGCGCCTGGTAAGCAACATGATCGATATGCATTCTGAAGAGGCTCATATCGGAATGCCGGTGGAAGTGGTCTTCGATGATATAACTGAAGACCTGACGCTTCCCAGGTTCCGAAAAGTGGAGTAGTTTTCAGGTTTTAGTGCTGTTACTGTGCAAACTGAAAGTCACTGGGTATATCGCTATTTGATCAGTGTTTCTGGCACGGAAGATAATAAATATCGGCGATACAGGGTTTTCTAAGTACACGAGAACGTGATATGATGCCTTTAAAAAGAGGATTGGCTCTAAAGGAATTGAATTCTGAGCAAAGGTTATGTCCTTAACTACAATGTCTGCTAATACCAGAAAAGGAGGATTGGTTTGATGGGAAGTTGTAGAGCACCCTAAAGAAATCACGCAGCCTATAGTGATTTAGAAAGGAGGATACAAAACAGTGAAAAAGTTAAATAAACTGGTGATCATCTGTCTAGCGATCCTATTATTGACATTACCCTTACTTGCAGCGTGTGATGATGACGAGACGGCGGAGCCGACCGCGCCTGTGACCGAGCCGGTCGAGGATGTGAAGATCACAATCGGTAACATTTCCGATATGACCGGGCCGGCGGCCAATTCATTGATCATGGTGAATTCAGGAATGGATGACCTCGTCAGGTACTTCAATGAGGAGAATTTGATTCCTGGCGTGGAACTGGATATCAAGCATTACGATGGTCAGTATAACCCGGCCAACGATAAACCCGGTTATGAGTGGCTAAAAGAAAAAGGCGCTGATCTTATCTTTGCTGGTTTACCCAACACACCAGTCACTCTCAAGCCCTTCTTGGAAGACGACCAGATGATGTGTTTTTCGTTGACTGCCTCGGAAGCAGTTATCGATCCCCCGGGTTGGGTATTTGCCATGAGTGCTCCGACTGGGGCCTATGCCAAAACCCAGCTAAAATGGATCGCCGAAAACGATTGGGACTGGGAAGCCAATGGCCCTGCTGAAGTCGGTGGTGCCGGATGGGTTGGTCCTTATTGGCAGGAACTCGCCGCCGGAGCCGAGCAGTATTGCGAGGAGCATCCCGAGCAGTTCACCTGGATTGGCGCACAACTTAACCAGTACCAGCAGATATGGGATACGGAAATACAAGCCCTCAAAGATGCTGACTATGTGTTTCCGCCTGGCGCTGGGATGATATCTTTCATTCCGGCGTTTCGTAAAAGTGGTGCCACTGCCAAATTCATTTGCGGCGAAGCTCATGCGCCATTTTTCAACTATGCCGCCCAGGCAGCTGGATGGGACGCGTTGGATGGTTCACTATTCGTCCTGCCTAATCGCTGGTGGAATGAAGATGCCCAGATTCCAAACCTTGCTAACGATTTCATAGAGGCTTACCATCCCGGCAAGGCTGAGGAATTTCAAGGTAGCGGATCATCATATTTAGGCCCCATCGGCCAGTTCTATGGGGTATTTACGATCCTAAAGGAAACCATCGAACAGGTGGGAGCTGAGAATTTCACTTCGCAGTCATTCTATGACACTGCGACGTCTTTCTCTATGACATATGATGGGTGTGAAGAGTGGAACTTCACAGATACCAAGCGAACGGCTTGGAACTACGTCGGTATCTACGAGTTGAGTGCAGCCGAGACAGGATTGGTCCGCGCAGATCCCGAGTGGCAACTTATCGTTTATTAGCTATACTAATGGTAAACATCTGATCGGGCATGCCGACTGCGGTGTGCCCGATCAGATCAAAGGTTGGAATGGGGTTATTGAATTTGTCCGGAAGCACAGGTGTGTGCGTCTTCAGCAAAAGTGGGACAAATGGGCCCGATAATTAAAGGACACATT
>CAZWIP010000075.1:0-12627 GCA_964634125.1 uncultured Dehalococcoidia bacterium | reverse complement strand
CATCATTAGGCTGAATAGTGAAACAAAGCCTGTTTTAATCGCAATAAACAAAAATGTGGAGGTAGAGCTTTGAAAACCTATTACTTGGTTTATAGCAATCCTGTTGAAGGTATGGAAGAGGAATACAATCAGTGGTACAACAATGTGCATTTGAAAGAGGTATTGCAGATTGAGGGATTTAACTTTGCGCAGCGCTTTGAATTAACATCCGCCCAGTTGGTTGAGGAGCAAGAGTACAAATATTTAGCGATGTATGAAATTGACAGTGATGATGTTGAGGGCACCAAGCAACGGTTAATCGATGCGGCATCTTGGCTGGAAATGTCACCAGCTTTGGATTTGAAATTGCATGTTTCGATATTTAAGTCGATTACGGAAATCAAAACATAAGAGAATCACTGCAATTTGGATACAAATATTCCTCTATTGGTGTGGCACTTTGGTGATGGTCAAAAATACATTCATTTAATAGCAATACTATTGTGCCCATCAACAGGCTGAAGCCCAAGGTTCAATAGACTGAAGGATATTTTCTTTATATGAAGAACTATCATTGACTCTACCCTGATCACACCTGCGATTGGACCTGCCTGATCGTTAATGAACTTGGACATATGACGGGAGTCCCGAAAATTTGCATAGGCAATCATGTCATGGGAGCCCGCGGTGATGATCAGATTAGATATCTCCGTTAAAGCCGTTAACTTCGCTGCTGCAGTCTTGATATCACCTGGACGAGCTTTAATCAACAACACTGCTAATACAGGAAAGCCGATAATTGATGGGTCTACAAGAGTTCCAATATGAATGATGTCATCATCAAGGAGCGCCTGAATTCTCTTTCGAAGAGTTGGTCTGCTAATACCCAGTTTGCTAGCCAGATCCAGGTTTGTTTGAGCGGGATCGCTTTCCAGTTCCCTGATAATGGCTGTGTCCAATGCATCGAGACTGTGTGGCTGAGGAACTGCTGGGAACGCATGGTTGGTGGCTGTCAGCGGATTAAGGCAAAACTTCATCCAATTCACACCTATCATAACTTCAGTGCTCAACACATTGGGGACGGAACCCAGTTCGCTATCGAGAAAATCAAGCATGGATTCCAGATCATGGAAAACTGTGGCGGCGATTATGTCATAGCGGCCTGTTGTGGTCAACAAATAGGAAACATTTGGCAAAGACGAAAGCTTCCTAGCTACTGCGTCTGCATCACCGGGTTGAGTGGTGATCGCCATGGTGGCATGGATTCGGTATCCGAGGGCAGGTGGAGATGTGATGGCAACGAACGTGATGATCTTCTCATCGAGGAGCCGCTGCAGCCTCCTGCGCACCGTGTTACGACTTGTAGGGAGTTTATCAGCCAGTTGCTGATAACTCTGTCTGGGTCCGATATCCAGCTCTCTAATCAGGGTGATATCAAGATCGTCAATGTTCGGGCTCAGTCGACTATTCACCATAATTACTTCACGCCAATTGAGACTTCCGGCGATTCTGCTGCACGGGTCATGGCAGATACCATAACATAGCGTGCAACAAAAAAGCAATATTGTAGACATTTAGGTAATTATATTTAGCTAATATTTTCCATAGAGTCCATTTTAATTGACATGCATGCACGCAAACGCTAAACTTGGCCATACGAATATCGATTATTCATACCATTTAATTCCAGGTAAACGTGCATACTTTGTAAAACTGAGTACGACAGGAGGACTCAAAAATGGATGTAATAACAGAAACCAAAGAAGGGCATACAAAAAAGGCGAATCCCAGTACCCAACGAACTGCAAAACTGAAGCAGACATATTTGGAACACAAACCAAGTATTTGCTCTGACCGTAGCGTACTGGTAACCGATTCATATAAAGAAACAGAAGCGCTGCCTCCAGTACTCAGACAAGCCATGGCCTTCGATAGAGTATTGAGTGAGATGCCCATTTGGATTCAGGATGGAGAACTCATAGTTGGCAATATCGCTTCCAGGCCCAGAGGCGTATTTCTCTTTCCGGAGTATGATGATACATGGTTAAAACCAGAACTGGATACTATTTCCACAAGGAAAGGGGATCCGTGGTTGCTGAGTGATGAAGACAAGACTCGGCTGCAGAGTTCGATGGATTATTGGCCCGGGCGGAACATGGGCGCCATTGCCGATGCACTCACTTCAGATGAGGTTCGACAGGCCGAGAAACATACCTTCCTAGATATCCAAATGGCCAAACAGGGTGGTATCGGTCACATTGCGCCCGATATTGAACAAGTCATTACCCATGGACTGAATTCACTGATTGCGGAAGCGGAGGACCATATCAATCGGTTGGACCCTGCCAGTCCCGATTACTATGCCAAGTGGCCTTTTCTGAAGTCGGTGATCATAGCTGACAAAGCGGTGATCGAATGGGCCGATAGGTTTGCCGACCTGGCGCGTGAGAAAGCCGTGACAGAGACCGATCCGCAACGAAGGGCGGAATTGGAGCAAATCGCCGATGTTTGTGATTGGGTTCCGGCCAACCCTGCCCGAAACTTCCGGGAGGCACTTCAGACCGTTGCTTTTATCATGGATTCAGTACAGATCGAATCGAACGGGGTTTCGATCGGTGCGGGAAGGCTGGACCAGTATTGTTATCCGTACTATGAAAAGGACCTCAAGGAAGGGGTGCTTACCAGAGAAGAAGCGATGGAACTCTTAGAATGTTTATGGCTAAAGATCGCCGAGTCGAATCGTACCGCGGGTGCACTTCTCACCTATGCACATAATGGATACCCGTTTTGGATACAGGTCCCCGTTGGCGGACAAACGCGAAACGGATACGATGCCACGAACGATTTGTCCTATCTCCTACTGGATGTTTCCAGCAATATGCAACTCCACGAACCGACGGTTTCGGCGAGAATTCACAAAAGAACGCCGGATAAATTCCTGATGAAGTGCTGCGAGGCGATCAAAGCTCATGGGGGCGGGCACCCTGCCCTGTTCAATGACGAGGTGATTATCCCAAGTCAATTAGCCTATGTTCCCGGTATCACCAAGGAGGATGCTTACGATTACTGCATCATAGGATGCTCAGAAATCGTCTTTGCAGGGAAAGGCACTGAAGGCATCCCTTATCACGCCATGAGTCTGGGGAGGCTTATGGAATTGGTGTTGCAGGGGCGAGATCCTATTTCCGGCGATCCCCTGCCATCAGGTGCAGGCAATATGCTGGCGTGGAATACTTTCGATGATATGATGCAAGCCTTCAACGAAGTCGCAGAAAGGTTTGCGCTAGCCATGTTTCTGCAGCAACTCCCGTTGGTCGAAGTCCATGCCAAATACCGTCCCTGTCCCTATCTTTCCTCACTCACCAGAGACTGCATTGAAAGAGGGCAAAGTTATTATGATGGTGGCGCTATATACGGAAACAGGTCATCCATCGCATGTATTGTCGGAATAGCAACAATTGCTAATTCTATCGCAGCAGTTCGAAAGCTCATATTTGATGATCAGATACTCACCATGTCTCAATTGAAACATGCAATAGAGACGAACTTCGAAGACACCACTACAAATCCCGCTGGTCCCGAAATCCAACAGATATGCCTTAGCGCCCCAAAATATGGGAACGACGATCCTTATGTGGATAATATCGCTAAAGATTGCTTGAATACCATTCTAAAGGACCTGCGTGAACACGAAACCATACCGGGACAGGGATACGGGGCGACTATTGCCCCGGTGGCAGCCCACATGGGGTATGGGGCAATTTGTGGTGCAACACCAGATGGCCGAAAAGCAGGCGCTCCCTTAAGCGATGCCTGTTCTCCGGCGCAAGGGACAGATATTAATGGCCCGACTGCTACAATCAAGTCGGTAGCTAATTTGGAGCATATAAACCTGGTACAAGGAACAATTTTCAATATGAAAATGCACCCTGGACCACTGGAAACTAAAGCAGGAATGAAAAAATGGGCTGATCTGATAAGGACATATTTTGATCTTGGGGGATGGGAAATTCAATTCAATGTGGTAGATGCTGAAACGTTGAGGGATGCCCAGTTGCATCCGGAAAACTATAAGGACCTGGTAGTTCGAGTCGTTGGATACAGCGCCTTCTTTGTGGAACTGGAGAAATCGGTTCAGGACGATATTATCAGCAGGACAGAGCATGCTATGTAGATCAGGGATCAGTTGTCAGGAGTCAGAATGCATCTCCCGGTCTCTGTGGGAGGCATCCTGTAGGGGCGACTGGTCCAGTCGCCCTTTCAAAGCCAGAGTAATCACCCTTACCCCAGATTAAGTCAGGGGCACGAAAACATAATGTCTATCAAAACAACAGGACGGGTTTTTAACATTCAGCGGTATTCCTTACATGATGGCTCCGGAATAAGGACGCTGGTTTTCCTAAAAGGCTGTCCTTTGAAATGTCTTTGGTGTTCCAACCCGGAATCGCAGAAAGGCCAACCCGAACTCGGATTTATCGAAGCCAGGTGTATTGGGGCTGATGTGTGCGGCGTTCCATGTGTATCATCATGCTCTCTTAATGCGATTCGCCTGAACGGACAGGACAAGCCTGAGATCGATAGAAACAACTGTGACGTTTGCGGAAAGTGCGTCGAGGCATGTAGTCATGACGCATTGAAGGTTGTAGGTCATGAGATGAGTGTCGATGAGGTTATGGCAGAAGTAGAGAAAGACAGGCCTTTTTACCGAAGATCGGGCGGCGGTCTCACATTGGGAGGCGGCGAACCACTGGCGCAATACCAATTTACTGCAGCGATACTTGAAGCAGCCGAAGAAGAGTATCTGCATACTGCTATTGAAACCACCGGGTATGCTTCGTGGGAACACTTTGAACCTGTTCTTAAGCACGTCGACTTGCTACAGATGGACATCAAACACATCGATCCTCAAAAGCACAAAGAACTGACCGGGCAATCAAATGAACTCATTTTGGACAATCTCAAAAAAGTGCTCTCCGTAAAGGAACCTCAAGATGTCATCATCAGAATCCCGGTAATTCCCGGCTGCAATGACACTGTGGAAAACATTGAAGAAACCGCCAGGTTTATTGCTGAACTGGGTTTTACGCAGATTGAACTGATACCTTATCACAAACTGGGTGCATCAAAATATGCCCAGTACGGTATGGTTTATCCGCTTGATGCTCCGGAACCTCCGTCCCAAACGGATTTACAGGGTTTTAAAAACATCGTGGAAGGTTTCGGATTACAGGAAATGACCGGGGATATTTAAAGAGACTCGAAGGAGAAAGGTAATGCGCGCTGTTTATTTCGATGATGGAAAAGTAGCACTACGAGAAATTGATAAACTTTCCGATGAAGGAAAAAGGGTGCAGGTTCGCTCAATCGGCATCTGCGGCTCAGACCTGCACATGCTTGAAATGAAGTTTCCTCTGGAATGTGTGATTGGTCATGAGGTTGCGGGGGTGCTCGATGATGGAACGCCGGTGGCCGTGGAACCGATGGTGCCCTGTAATGAATGCGTCCATTGCCAAGCCGGTGATTACAATTTGTGTCAACGGGCAGCAGCCACGATATTGGGGGTTAGTCGGAATGGCGCGATGGCAGATGAACTCTTCGTCCCGGAAAGCTGCTTCGTTTATTTGCCAGCAAACGTCGATGTGAAAGATGCTTGCGTGATCGAGCCTCTGGCTGTAGCTGTGCATGGAATTCGCAAAGCTGGTTTGGAGGCAAATCAACGTGTGGCTGTAATCGGAGGAGGCACTATCGGTCTCTGTGCCGTTGCAGTGGCCAGGGCAAGTAATGCAACAGTGGCGCTATCGGCGCGATACGACCATCAAACAGCGGCTGGTAACATTCTGGGCACAGGGGAGATCGAGGGACACTATGATTTAGTTATCGAGTGTGCCGGAACACAGAGCGGGATCGATCAGGCTATAGAATTGTGCCGTCCGGCAGGGAAAGTGTTAACGCTCGCCACTTATTGGGAAGGCCTCTCGTTTCCGCACATGACAGCGACGATGAAGGAGATAACGATGATTCCTTCTCATATGTATTCGACAAACGGTGCGGTGCGTGATTTTGATGTGGCTGCTACAATGCTTTCGAGGAATCCTCAAATCGCAAGTTCGCTGATCACCCACCGTTTTCCATTGGCTGAAGTCGCACAGGCCTTTTCTGTAGCGCGTGACCGGAAAGCCGGTGCGATAAAAGTGGTATTGGAACCTTAGCACACTTCATAGGAGGTCACTTAGAGGAACTTGAAAGAGGAACTCGTTGTAGCCTCGATTAGGTATTATGTCGGAAGGTAACAGGCATTCCGACCCATGCCACTTCTGATCCAAATTTAAGGAGCTCTATAATGCATTTTTCTGCCTTGTTCCAGCCATGCACCATTGGCACGTTGCAACTCGAGAACAGGCTTATCTTGCCAGCAATGGGAATCCCTCTGGCCGAGTTTGATGGACGGGTCACAGATCGGATGATTGCCTTTTATCGGGCACGAGCTCAAGGTGGTGTGGGGCTCGTTACCACTTCATTCGCCTCCGTCAGCACTGATGGTGCCTTTCCAATGACCCTGAGTATCTACGATGATTATTACATACCAGGGCTCGCCAGGGTGACAGAAGCGGTGCATGAAGCAGGTTCGAAGCTCTGCATTCAGCTCATGCATCCGGGGATGCTTTTCCTTTTCGCGGGGTACGTGCCAGAAGGTATGTCAATCATGACACCATCAATTACGCCCTTGTTAAGCAGAGACATGCCATTTAAGGAGATCAACCAGGAAGACATTGATCGATATATCGAGGATTTCGCCGAAGCGACACGCCGGGTCAAAGAGTCGGGCGCCGATGCAGTTGAATTGCATGCTTCCAACGGATGTCTGGTGAGCACGTTCATGTCTCCAATCACCAATCGGAGAGAGGATGAGTACGGCGGTACTATCGAAAACCGGGCGCGTTTTGCTCGACGAATCGTGGAGAGGATGAAGGAAAGGGCCGGCGCCGATTTCCCGGTAATCGTGAGAATCAATGTTACGGATGATATGGAAGGCGGAGTTACTCCTGAAGAGGTTGTTCAACAGGCAACTATCATGGAATCTGCCGGGGCTGATGCCATCAACATCTCCTCTGGAATGGAGTATTGGACCACCTCAACTATACCATGCTACCTCTTCCCTGATGGCTCCATGATGTCTATGGCTGAGCGAATCAAGCAACAACTGAGCATACCCGTGATAGCTGCCGGTAAGATCAGCCCGGAGCTTGGGGAGACCATAATCGCCGAAGGGAAGTCAGATTTCATCGCCCTGGGCCGACCACTCCTGGCCGATCCGAAGTTACCCAACAAGATTCGTGAGGACCGATCGGAAGATGTATGGAGATGCGTCTACTGCAACAACTGTGTTGGGGTAGCCCCCGATCTTTTCCCCGGTGCATGTTCAGTCAATCCTTTTGTCTTTCGAGAGGATTACTATCCTCTGCCCAAAGCTGAAATTCCGAAGAAAGTGATGGTGATTGGTGGTGGACTGGCCGGAATGCGAATGGCACTGTTGCTGGCAGAGCGTGGGCACGATGTATCGCTCTATGAAAAGAGCACAGAACTTGGTGGGCAGTGGAACATAGCCAGTGTCACGCCCGGGAAAGAAGGGTACGCGTCGCTAGCCGAACACCTCAGAAAATCCATACACGGGCATGGCGTTTCAGTAGCGACTGGTACGGAGATCACACGTCAACTGGTGCAGCAGACAAAACCGGATGTTGTGGTCATAGCCACCGGGGCAATCCCGGTGGGGCTCAACATCCCCGGAGCGACAGGCAAACATGTTGTTCAGGGTCATGATGTGCTGGCGGATAGTGTTGAGGTCAAAGGTAAAGCAGTGGTGGTGGGAGGGCGCTTCATCGGGATGGAGGTGGCCATAAAGCTGTCGGAACAGGGTCAGGATGTATGCCTGGTCACCCAAGCGGGGCTGGGAGAGAATGGTGTCAAACTGGAGCAGATGACTTTCAGGACCTTGGCTCGGAAGCTCCTGGACCTTCGGGTGCCCCTTTACCTTCATTCAAAGGTATTGGAGATCACAGAGAGGGCTGTGGTTATCAAGCTCGGTAATGACATCTTCTCGTTGGAAGCCGATACTGTCATACTGGCTGTTGGAATGCAGCCAGAGAACAAACTTGCGCAGGAACTGGAGGGAATTGTCCCGGAGATCTACGCGGTCGGAGACTGTGTAAAACCCAGAGATGCCGCCGCGGTATCGTTCCATACCGGCCAGTTGGCTTCGATGATCTAACCCCAGTAAAGTCTGAGTCGAAACCAATTCATGAATCAAAAAATAAGGAGGACCAACTAGATATGACAGGTCGACTACAAGACAAGGTGGCACTTGTAACGGGAGCTGGCTCAGGAATCGGGCGCGCCGCAGCGCTGGCTTTTGCCGAGGAGGGAGCAAAGGTTGTGGCGGCAGACGTGGTCACCGAAGGCATTGAGGAGACAGTGAGAATGATCAAAGAAGCCGGAGGTGAAGCCATCTCTATCAAGGCTGATGTTTCACAATCACAACAGGTGGAAGCGATGATTAAAGCAGCGGTCGATACATTTGGACGCCTCGATTGTGCCTTTAATAACGCCGGTGTTGAAGTAGAGACTGGGGTTCCTGCCTACCAGCACAGTGAGGACGGGTGGGACAAAACGATTGCTGTAAATCTGAAAGGCGTATGGCTGTGCATGAAATTCGAGATTGAGCAGATGCTGAAACAGGGTGGTGGTGCTATCGTCAATACAGCGTCGATAGCCGGACTCACCGGGCGGGGAGGCATCGCGTATGTTGCCAGTAAGCACGGTGTGGTGGGTATGACCAAAGTCACCGCCTTGGAGAACGCAACCCTGGGAATTCGGGTAAATGCGGTTTGCCCGGCGGCAATTGATACTCCGATGGTGAGACACGCCATGTCAATGGGTCCCGAGATAAAGGAATACATTGAGAATATGCATCCTGTTGGGCGTATCGGCCAACCGGAAGAAGTGGCTCAAGCGGTTGTGTGGCTCTGCTCGGATGCAGCGTCATTCACCACTGGCCATGCATTTCCCGTTGATGGCGGCATGATGGCTTTGTGAGGTCCTGCGAATCTGGATTGAATAGGAGAACGAAAATGACCCAACAACTTCCCTCAATTATAAAAGTCTCTGAGCTATTCCAGGTGGGTATTGTGGTTCGCGACCTTGAGAAGAGCATGAAAACGTACCAGAGCCTTCTCGGTATCGATAAGTGGGAAGTCGTGGAAATCGACTCATCCACCATTCCGATGACCTACAGAGGGAAACCTGCAGAACTCCGTTTCAAAGCGGCCTTCTGTATGCTGGGATCTTTGATGATAGAATTACTCGAACCAGTAAAGGGAAATGGTACCTATCGCGATTTCCTTAATGAGCATGGAGAGGGTATTCATCATTTGGGACATATCCGTGTTGATGACCTGAATGAAGCTGTCAAAGCACTGGAAAAGGCAGGTTTCCCTTGTATCGAGACCGGTGGTGATTCCGCAATTCATGAGTGGGCTTATGTTGATACCACCGAGGCTCTTGGCTACATCATTGAACTGTCCAGTGGTTTGGACCCCAGAGATGTATTTTCAGGAGGATCGTAGTTTAACAGCCCATCAATGAGCAATGCTTAAATTCATGCTAATCGGTTGCAATGGATGGTGGAAGCATTTCACGAATACGGGAAATAGCCAATAGTGTTGTAAGTACCCCCAATTTGCGTTAGAGAAAAATCGTGTGAAATGATACGCTCAAGGAGCACCTCAATGCTAAGGAAATCATCAGACGAAGAGTTAACGGGAACACAGGATCGGGATTTGGCTGAGCTACGCAAACGTTTAGATGAGGAAAGGCGAGCACGAATTGAGGCGGAGCAGTCACAACGGGAAAGCGAAGAGAGACTCCGTGGTATCCTGGAAAACTCCTTCGATACCATCTATCGATTCAATCTCCTCACGGACAGTTTCGACTACATAAGTCCATCATCAGCGAGGCTTCTGGGATACACTCCCGATGAGATGAAGACATTGTCATTTGACCGGATCATGCCGTTTGTCCATCCGGATGATAGGGACGGACTCCGTGAAGGGTTCAAGGATATGTACAGCCATCCTCATACCTCGGATGATATTCCACCCGACGTGGAGTTCCGCATTAGGCATAAACAGGAAGAAATGAGCTATGTGTGGATATGTGATACACGGTCTGTAGTGTTAGACGAAGACGCACAACCAATAGCAGTTGTCGGCACACTCAGGGATATCTCAGAGCGTAAGCAAGCGGAGGAGGAGCTTCAGAGGATCCGCGATAATCTCGAGGTGCTGGTCCAGGAACGAACTTCAAGCCTTGAAGAGGCTAACTCTGCTCTACGGATTCTACTGCAGCAACGGGAAGAAGACTTGAGAGAGATTGAGGAGAAAATCCAACTCAATGTCAGACAGATGGTGACCCCTTTCATCGAGCGCTTCAGGCGAAGTGATCTCGATCGAGATCTGAGAGTGTCCCTGGATCTGATGGAATCCAGCCTTCATGAGATCCTCTCACCATTCGTTCGATCTCTATCAACGAAGTACTTGACCCTCACGTTCACAGAAATTCAGGTTGCCAACCTCATAAGAGAAGGGAAAACCTCGAAGGAAATCGCTGAATTGCTGCATATGTCCGAACGTACAATTGAAGCCCATCGATATCATATCCGAAAGAAACTGGGACTTCGAAACAAAAACGCTAATCTCAGAGTCCACCTCCTATCGCTCGTATAATTCGTATATTTTATACGAAGTTTATTAGAATAATAGCCGAATAAAACATATCCTCGCTATTGGTATAATATGAGCCATCACTAGTGTACGGTCCCAGACAAGTGTTACCACTTGAAGGAGGGATTTGATGTCCAAGATAAAAGGAATTTTCATAACGATAATTCCATTGATATTAGTACTGGCTAGTTGTGGTGGTGAAGGCGATGCCACTATTCCAACCGAAGAAAACAATGATACTCCGGAGAAAAGTATAACCATCAAGATAGGCAATATCACCGATTTGACCGGGCCGGGAGCCAATGGGATGAATCTGGTCAATATGGGCCTGAAGGATGTTGCCAGACATTACAATGAGAACTATATTATTCCCGGAGTGGAATTCGAAGTAGTGGATTGGGATGGACAAATGGACCCGTCCAGAACTATTCCCGGTTATGAATGGCTGCTACATAATGGGGTTGATTTCTTAACGACATGTGCCCCGGGTGTGGCGATAACTCTTAAACCAAAGGTAGAAGCCGATAAGGTAGTGCTTTTTACACAGGTCGGCGAACTGGAAGCAATCGAGCCGCCGGGTTATGTGTTTTGCTTGGGGAGTGTTCCCAAAAATGAAGCTTATACATTCCTATCCTGGATCGCTGAAAATGACTGGGACTATGAGAGGAATGGACCGGCAAAAATTGGCGCCGCTGCGTGGATGGAACCGTATGCCATTGGTTTTGTTCAGGCGATGGAGGATTATGCAGAGGCTCATCCCGATCAGTTCGAGTTCGTTGGCGGATATCTGACGAACTTCACCTTTGAATGGTCCAACGAAGCTGAATCCCTTAAAGAATGTGATTATGTTTTCCCACCTATGCTGATGCACGGATTTGCTCAGGATATTCGGAATGCCGGTAGTGAGGCCAGGCTTATTGGTGGAGCTCCGCATACTGCGTTCCTTAAGCAGGTTAGTGATGCGGGCGCATGGCCGGTAATAGACGAGATGCTCATCCTATACACTGGATGCTGGTGGAGCGAACCGGGGGAGGAAATCGATTTCCAGAAGAGATTGCTGGCTGAGTACCATCCGGGAGAAGAGAAGGAGATCATGAGCAGGGGTAGTGGTTACCAGTCAATCACTGCCTACCTTAAAATGCTTGAGATAGTTGAAAACGCAGTTCACAAAGCGGGTAAAGAGAACTTTGGTTCACAGGTCCTGTACGATGCGGCACAATCCTATTCAAAGTCAATAAATGGACGTGATTTGTATAGTTACACGAGCACAAAACGTTCTTTATCTAATGAGATAGTAATTCTGGAAGCGACCGCGGAGCAGGAAAACCTGGTGCGGAACGACCCTAATTGGTATCCCATCATGACTGAACCTTGATCAGAGGTTCCCAAAATACAACACTGATGATTTCAGCGCTCAGGGCGATCGTGTGAAAGAAGGGAAATATCCAGTGCCAACAAGTAATACAGACAACAGCGAACAAGAATACAAGAAAGAGTTCACTCCGGATACCAAGCGCTCAGTTCGGCTGATGTTAAAAAACATACTACTACACCCGCTGATGTTCTGCCGGACTTTGCGCAAACACGACAATCTGGAGGATCACCTGGATGAGTATGCCCACCGGGTTTCATTTGGACGCAGCGACCATCCACTCGATGATATGGGACCGCTGGAAAGTTCATTTTCTGCTCGGGGAGATTCGTCACATTGTTCTGAATGGGCTCCCAAATCAGAAATTCGCAGGATATGAGTTAGAAAACAGTGAGAGAACAACAATGAAACCAACAACCATCAATCTACACACCAAATTTCAGATTGGCCGTGTAGATCCGCGCATTTTCGGCGGTTTCCTGGAACACATGGGCCGTG
>CAZWIP010000074.1:0-12710 GCA_964634125.1 uncultured Dehalococcoidia bacterium | reverse complement strand
GGGTGCTAGACTGAATTTTGCTGAGATTCTGTTGCGTTAGAGGGATGATCACGTTGCGTTTATATTTTGAGGTGAAAATCTGAAATCTGTAACGATTACATATGAGGAATTATATGATTCCGTAGCTCGTGTAGCTAGATCCCTGCGTGATATGGGGATCAAACCCGGGGATAGAGTTGCCGCATACATGCCAAACTTAATGGAAACTGTCATTGCCATGTTAGCTTCAACCAGTGTTGGTGCCGTATGGTCGTCTTGCGCCACCGATCTTGGGGCCCAGGCTGTATTGGATCGAATTGGCCAGATCGAGCCCAGGGTGCTTTTTACCGTTGATGGATATTTCTACAAAGGGAAATCCTTCGATTCACTCTCAAATGCCAGAGAAATCACAGAAGGTATACCTTCTATCGAGAAAGTTGTGGTGATTCGTTATACGGAGTCAGATACTGACATCGGAGAGATACGTGGTTCGGTATATTACGATGAGTTCATATCCAAAGAAGCGAACTTGGAAATGAGTTTTGAACAGTTGTCATTCAGTCACCCGGTGGTCGTAATGTTTTCTTCCGGAACTACCGGAAAACCAAAATGCATAGTCCAAAGCGCAGGTGGAATCCTCATCAACCAGCGAAAAGAGTTGATGCTTCACGCTGATTTAAGAAGAGAGGACAGAATACTGTATGTTACTACCTGCAGCTGGATGATGTGGAACTGGCTGATGAGTTCGCTGGGTCTGGGTGCCACTGTTGTTCTATATGAAGGGAATGCTCTCTACCCTCATATCAATGCTATGTGGGAGCTGATACAGAATGAAAAAATTACCATTTTTGGAACCAGCGCCACCTTTTTAAGCCACTGTAGAAGTCAAGGGCTTGAACCTAAAAAAGAATACGACCTTTCGTCAATGCGAGAGATGTGTCAGACCGGGTCCGTTCTTTCAGCAGATGGATTTGAATATGTATATCAGTCAATAAAAGAGGATTTGCACTTCAATTCAATATCTGGCGGGACGGATATCAATGGCTGTTTTGCCATCGGGAGCCCCATCGTCCCTGTATATGCTGGGGAGTTGCAACGATGGGGGCTCGGTATGAAGATGAATTGTTACGACGAAAACGGTACACCAACGGTGGATCAAACAGGCGAACTGGTATGTGAAGCACCTGCGCCCTCTATGCCTCTCTATTTCTGGAATGATCCTGGTGATGAGAAGTACAAAGACGCATATTTCAATGTTTATCCGAATATCTGGTGTCATGGGGATTATGTGCAGGTTAACAGTGATACCAGAGGCATAACCTTTTTTGGCAGATCGGATGCACTACTGAAACCTTCAGGAGTTCGTATTGGAACTGCGGAGATATACAACGAATTGGAGCAGTTGGAAGAAATTGCTGATAGCGTGGCAGTAGGGCAGGAATGGAAAGGCGATCAGCGGGTGATACTCTTTGTAAAACTTGCGGATGGTTATGAACTGACGGATGAATTGCAGAAGAAGATAAAAGTAACTCTGCGCGAAAAGGCATCGCCCCGGCATGTTCCATCCAGAATTTTTCCGATATCCGATATTCCATATACACACAGCGGAAAGAAAGTTGAAACCGCAATTACAAAAATCCTACATGGCAAACCGGTGGTAAATCGGGATGCCCTGGCAAATCCGGAATCACTCGACTTGTATGTGAATCTTGTCCCAGAATTACAGAAGCAGTAATCAAGTAAGGGGGTATGGATGATTTGATTCTATGTGTATGGATCCCAGGAGTAGTAAAAGGAGAGGGAAACAAGCCTTGGCAGAAAGTGTTTCAAATACTCAAGGAGGTAAAAAGGTGAGAATCTCAAGTAAATTAGGAATTTTATTTTTAGCAGCTCTATTACTGATTATACCGTTGCTTGCGGCGTGTTCCGATGATGACGAAACAGAGGAACCAACTGCTACAGTTACCCCGACACAGAGCCCAACGACTGAACCAACAATTGAACCTACAGACGTCCCCACGGTTCAACCTACACCCGCAGAAGATGTGGTCATTACATTAGGAAACCTGACGGACTTCACAGGGCCAGCAGCCGTTATGATGTTACCCGTCGATACCGCGCTTGCGGATATGGTGCGGTACTTCAATGAGGAAAATCTTATACCCGGAGTTAGGCTAAAGATCGAAAGTTATGACGGACAAATGGATCCTTCCAAGGACCTATCGGGATACGAATGGTTAAAAGAACGCGGTGCGGACGTGATAGTATGCACCCTGCCCGGTATCGCCCTATCACTACACAGTGTAGTGTCAGAGGACGAAATCCCTTTGTTTTCCCTATCCGCTGCTGACGCGGTTGCAAAGGATACCCCCGGATGGTCATTCCTGATGAATACTCAAACGGATGCTATCGGCTACACTTATCTGAAATGGATCGCTGATAATCACTGGGATTGGGAAACCAATGGCCCAGCAACGATTGGTGGAGCCAGCTGGATTGAGCCATGGTCAGAGGGAATAATGCGTGGTATGGAAGAATACGCCAATGCCCACCCGGAGCAATTTGAATGGATAGCTGGATTTTTGGGTAACTACAACTTCACGTGGGGACCTGAAGTAGCTGCACTGAAAGATGCCGATTATGTAATGCCCGCGGTAACCGGGGCGGGGTTCCTGGGTTTTGTGAGGGAATATAGTCAAGCTGGTGGAAAGGGTCACTTCATATGCAATGAAGGTAATACTGCTGCTCTTCCTCTTATTACCGAGGCAGGGGCATGGGATTTAATCGATGGAAGTCTGATAATTCAGGCAAATCGGGCCTTCAGTGAGGGTACGGAGCTCACCGATCTTATGATGGAGGTCACGGCCAGATACCATGATGATCCCGAGGGTCTTCTGAGAAAAGTGGGACGTGGTAATTTTCTGGGCTCGTGGCGACAGTGGTACGGGATCCTGACATTGATAAAAACGGCCGTCGAAAATGCCGGTGGAGCTCAGAATTTCACGACACAAGCTTTGTATGACACTGCAAATAACTATTCAATGAGCTGGGAAGGTGTTCCTGAATGGAACTGGGCTCCGGACAAGCGATCGGCATGGAACGCGATGGCCCTATACGAGTTCCAGGCATCTACTGAATCCGTGATTCCATATAACGGTGAGGAACCAGTATGGCTTCCAATTATCTATGAACCTTAGATAGGGAAAGACGGTAGGAAAACAAATTCGTTTATATCTCCTCGCACCAGTTAGGGTGCGAGGAGATCAGTATGGTGTGCACAGCCAGTTGATTGCAGCAAATACTCGAGATTACTAAATCTATCTAAATGGAAGGAGAAATATCACATGGGTAAGCTGGATGGCAAAGTGGCTTTGATAACCGGGGCTGGTTCGGGAATTGGTCGGGCTGCCTCTGTCTTATTGGCCCAAGAAGGAACCAGAGTTGGTGTTGTTGATAATGTTATAGAGGGGGCGGAAGAAACAGTCAGGCAAATAAAAGGTGACGGAGGCGAAGCTGTTGCTATCAAGTCTGATGTTGCTTTGGTAGCGGATGTTGAAAATATGGTCAAAACGGTGGTCGATACCTACGGACGACTAGATATACTGTTCAACAATGCCGGTATCAGCTCAGTGAATCGTGTTTTCACAGCGGATCTCTCCATTGAGGATTGGGACACAGTGATAAACATCAATCTGAGAGGTGTTTTCCTTGGCTGCAAATTTGCCATACCTCAAATGCTGAAAAATGGTGGCGGATCAATAATCAGTACCTCGTCTGTCAATGGCTTGAGAGCAGCTAAAACAATCGCTCCGTATTGTGCGTCGAAAGCGGCAGTCATCAATCTCACCCGCACAATTGCTGCGGAGTACGGTGATCAAGGTATCCGGGCGAATGCGATTTGTCCGGGTGTGATTGAAACAGGTATGACTAAAGAGATTGTACCTTTCTTTGATTTCACTGCCATTGGACAGGGAAGGGCAGGACAGCCTGAAGAGATCGCGCAAGCCGTTCTCTTCCTGGCCTCTGATGATTCCAGCTACTTGACGGGGGCGGCGATTCCGGTAGACGGGGGATGGTCAGCCGAGTTCAAGATTCCCATAAACCTTCCGGAGGGATTGTAATCATGACAACAGAAAGTATTTCACAGCTATTTGACCTGAGTGGCAAGGGGGCTGTCGTCACTGGCGGTGCCATGGGGATGGGGAAAAGCATCGCTTCCCGGTTGACTCAAGCGGGTGCCGGCGTCACCATCGCAGATATCAATCTCGAGGTCGCCACGGCCACGGTTGAGGAGATCAAGGCTGCTGGGGGCAAAGTCCAGGCGCTTAAAGCGGATGTGCGGAGCGAGGAAGATGCCCAGCAGGTAGCACAGGCAACAGTAGAGGCATTTGGCAGCCTCGATATCCTGGTAAACAACACCGGTGTCTATCCGGCGGATCCGTTTCTCACCACCAGCAGCGATGTATGGAATAATATCCAAGATATCAATCTGAAAGGTGTATTCATCTACTCTCAGGTGATGGCCCAGCGAATGATCGACGATGGGCACGGTGGCAAGATCGTGAATATCGCATCTCTGGATGGCATTCATCCCACCATGATGCACGCTCATTACGGTGCCGCCAAGGCTGGCGTAATGTCGCTCACCAGGTCGATGGCATTGGAGCTGGCATCTCAGGGGATACTGGTTAATGCCATTGCCCCGGGTATTATCGAGACACCTGGGCTTGAAGAGGTGTTGACATCATACACCGACGCTTTCGGTATGAGCCTTGAACAACTCAAAGAGATGACCATGTATCCACGTGTTCCGATAGGGCGAATGGGTGAGCCTGACGACATTGCAAAGGTAGTACTTTTCCTGGTAAGTGAACTTTCGAATTATATGATCGGACATACGTTAGTAGTGGACGGTGGATATCTGCTTTCTTGAGGAGAAGACAAATGGCTCGATTAACAGATAAGACCGCAATCATTACCGGTGGTGCTCGTGGCATGGGTAGCGTCACTTCGCGCATCTTTGCCGAGGAAGGTGCAAAGGTTATTATCGCCGATGTTCTCGACGAGGAAGGTGAAAAACTGGCTCAGGAATTGGGAGATTCTGTGATTTTTTGCCAACATGACGTAACTGACGAAAAAAGCTGGCAAGCCATAACCTCAAAAGCTGAAACCGAGTTTGGGAAAATTGATGTACTGGTCAACAATGCGGGTGTACTGTTATTTAAAAGCATTGCTGATACTGAAAAAGAAGAGTTTGAACGTGTTCTCGGTGTGAATCTGGTCGGCGCTTTTCTTGGCATCAAAACCGTCGGCCCGCGAATGATGGCACGCAATAAAGGATCTATAATAAATGTCTCCTCTGTAGATGGGATGAAAGGCGCAAATGGGCTGGCTGCTTACTGTTCAAGCAAATGGGGTATACGCGGTTTGACCCGAGTCGCTGCGATGGAACTCGGCCACCACGGCGTACGCGTGAATTCCGTGCATCCCGGCGGTGTCAACACTATCATGTCGAACCCCGGCTTCGTGCCGAGGGAAGAAATCGACAAGAACTACACTCACGTTCCGTTACAGCGTATTGGAGAGCCGGAAGAGGTCGCGCGAGCAACACTGTTTCTGGCCAGCGATGATGCATCCTATCTCTGTGGCGCTGAAATTGCAGTGGATGGGGGTATGATGACGGGTCACTACTATCAGGGGTTACCGGGCGCACCTGGAGTCTAAACGCAAAGGTAGCAGTAAAGCTTTGGTTGCACATTAGGCTTTCAATCAGAGCGATTGGAATCCCGCACATTCAGCGAATACGTTCAAGGAACTGAAAAGACGGGAGATAGGTTGGTGGTGGATGGGGGATATCTGCTGTCCTGAAACCGATTGAGGAGGGCAAGCAAATATGATCAGAGAGAAGTTCGATCTTGGTGGTAGGGTCGCTATAGTCACGGGTGCGGGAAGAGGACTGGGAACTCTGGAGGACATTGGGGCACTGGCGCTCTATCTGGCTTCTCCCGCTTCCGATTGGATCACCGGTCGTATGTTCCAGCTGGACGGCGGAATAGGATTCGAGCCGCTGGAATATGAGGGAGTCTTCCCTATAGAGTAGAAGTGCCCGGTATGGCAGAATTCACACCATAGAAGAAAGGAGCCACCAATGGCGGAGTATGAATTTGGATCGATGGATATGCCTATCGAGATGAAACTGGAAATCGCCCAGCAGGGGCTTTGGGGATTGGCCGCCCGGATGGTGAAAATCATCGATGACAAGTATGGAGAAGAGGGGCTGGCAGCCTTGAAAGAGGGGCTTCGGGATTGGGATATGCATGAAGCGAACATACCGGGGATGCTGGCGGCCTTAGGTATTCAGCCGGGAGAGGTAAGCCCGGCGCAGTTTATTCAAAGAGTAATGAACCCGTATGATGATGTTTCTTTTATTCAGAAGGAGAAACCGCAGATAGCAGACGCCCCCAATGATAACAGGGTCATGTACAAAATAACGAGTTGCAGTGTGGCGGACACGGTCAACCGGGAATACCCTGGCCTTTGCCGCTTGTTAATCGAATCGGCTCTTGAGGGTCAGCGCAGAGCGGCCAAGGCGAATGTCAGGGTCACTTGCGATAAATATCTGTGTGAAGGGGCCGATGCCTGTGAATTTTATGTGGAGAGGACCAATGGATGATCATGACCCTTACTTCTCTTTAATGAGGGGGAAACAACTATGAAAGCTATGATCATCGAAGAACTGGGCGGCCCCGAGGTTTTTAAATTGGCAGAAGTGCTCACTCCCGAGCCTGGACCCGGTGAAGTGCTGATCCGCGTCGCTTGTGCGGGCGTAAACCCGGCCGACTGGAAAGATCGCGAAGGACGAACCGCCATCTTCTTCACCATCGAATTCCCCTACATCATTGGTTTCGACGCGGCAGGTATTGTTGCCAAAATAGGAGAGGGTGTGACCGCGGTAAGAGTAGGAGAACAGGTCATCACCAATTCCGACCATGGCCAGGGCAAATGGGGCACGTATGCAGAATACGTGATTGCCTCGGAGGACCGGATTGCCCCGCTTCCGCAAAGCCTGGACTTTTCCCAGGGTGCAGCTATTCCTGTTGCTGCGCTGTCTGGATGGCAGGCTCTGTTCGAAAAGGGAAGCCTGAAAGCCGGACAGTCAGTGCTGATTCATGGTGCATCAGGGGGTGTAGGCAGTTATACTGTCCAGTTCGCCAAATGGGCTGGTGCGAAGGTGGCTACGACTTGCAGCACAGACAATATCGATTATGTGAAAGGGCTGGGCGCGGATCTGGCAATTGACTATCGAAAGGAAAGCATCAAAGATGCCGTTCGTGCGTGGGCCTCGGAAGGTGTCGACCTCGTATTTGATGTGGTCGGGCTGGGGACTCTGCCGGATGCACTTGATCTGTTAAGACCCGGTGGGATACTGGTGAACATCATCACCCTGGTGGCCGATGGTGATATCGAAGCCGATACCCAGGCAGCGGCAGCCCGAGGTATCACCAAGATTATTCATTTCTTAAACGACGTGGGTTCCGGAGTGCAGCTTAAGCAGATTGGTGAACTGATCGATAAAGGTGAGGTACGCATGCCGCCCGTGCAGGTCTTCCCGCTGGAAGAGGCGGCGGAGGTTCATCGGATGTTAGAGACCGGTCATGTTCGCGGCAAACTGGTATTGAAAGTCGCCGATCTATAGAAGGTTGCACAGACGAAGGGGAGGATATCATGAGCACGGAGAGGCTGTTCACAGAGGAAGAATTGAAGCTGTTGGGAACACCATCGGCTGAACTCATCGTAGCCGCGATTGACGCTGGAGATAGCGAGAGGGCTAAGGAACTGTCCTGGCAGTTGCACACGGAAGCTACCGGTTTTCATGATGCATTCGTTCACTGGGTTACGTCGCTCCTTTCTCATATTGGACGGCACTATGGCGACGAAGCCCTGGAGGAAGCGTATAAAGAGTGTGTGAGCGTGGTTTTTGGTCCGATATCAGAACAATACAAGCAATGTGACAATACGGGCGATCTGCGTACCAAAGCGTTAATGTTTATCTATGGCTTGCGAACCCATCACGAGCATATGACCATCACCGAGGATGATGAGAAATTTACGCTCCAAATGAACATCTGTGGAAGTGGAGGCCGGATGGTATTGGATGGCTATTACGATCCCCCGTGCAACTTCCTCAAGATAGAAAAACCGCAGCCGATGACCTATGGGATCAAAGACTTTCCGGTTTACTGTGTGCACGAACCAATTCTCGAGATGTTAACTGCAGAGTGGGGTATACCCATCTTCTTCGTTCAGCCCGCCAATGAATTGGGGAAAGAGCCCTGTACGTTCTATTTGTACAAAGATGCTAAGGATGTCCCCGACGAGTTCTATACCCGGATTGGGAAAGAGAAGAATGTGGTGGAATGACAAAGAAAGTCGTTCTTCTCATTAGCGGAGACAAGTACACCGCTGCCGTCGGCGGAGGCGAGACTCTTGCTGGAAAGGAGCCAGAGACATGCAAACAGCCTTCTATTATGACCAGACTAGATGCATTAACTGTTATACCTGTGTAGTAGCCTGCAAAGACTGGCATGATGTTCCGGCAGGAGCAGCAAGTTGGCGAAATGTGATCACTATTGAGCGAGGGAAATACCCACAGCTCTTCGTTGCCTTTTTGAGTACATCGTGTTACCACTGTGCCGAGCCTGCCTGTATCCCCGCTTGCCCGGCAAGTGCCATCAGTAAACGAGAAACAGATGGTATTGTGGTGGTAGACCGAGCTCTCTGTCTGGGTAAAGATGAATGTGGAGGCATGTGCTTGGAGACCTGCCTGTATGACGCGCCGCAATTTGGCGATGAAGAGAATTCCAAGATGCAGAAATGCGATTTCTGCCTGGAGCGTTGGACGGAAGGGAAGCTGCCAATCTGCGTAGCAGGCTGTCCCACTCGAGCATTGGATGCCGGCCCTGCAGATGAAATGATCTTTCGATACGGTACGGCGAATGAAGCTGAGGGTTTTAGCTATGATGACAAGATCAAACCGTCAGTGGTATTTAAACCCAAGCGAGAACCGTTACCGTTACATGGAGGATCGGGATGATGAATAAAGACATGGATGCGATCATACCTACGGCATGTTCCAGCCACTGTGGGGGCACCTGCCTGCTCAAGGTCCATGTTAAGGATGGGATCATCAACCGTATCGAGACGGATGACGGGGAGGAACCGCAGCTAAGGGGCTGCTTAAGGGGACGGTCGTATCGGCAGAGGATTTATGACCCTGACCGGATTCTTTACCCCATGAAACGAGCTGGTGCCAGAGGTGAGGGCAAGTTCGAGCGGATCTCGTGGGATGAGGCTCTCGATACTGTGGCCGGAGAACTGAAGCGGGTCCGGGAAACGTTTGGTCCGGCGTCGATCATAGTGACACAGATGCCCGGGGATCACAGCTCTTTCACCATTGGCACAATTGACAGGGTGCTGAACCTTGCCGGGGGCTTCACCACGTGTTGGGGAATCACCTCTTTTCAAGCTGGTGTTGTGGCTGCGCTTGCCACCTACGGGATGTGGTTTGAGACAAATAACCGCGACGATTTGGTCAATTCGAAGCTCATTATCATGTGGGGCTGGAATCCGGCTGACACCATCCACGGCACCAACACCTGCTGGTACCTTGGACAAGCCAGAGAATCAGGTGCGAGAACTATCTGCATCGACCCACGCTACACCGATTCGGCGGCCACCTTCGCCGATGAGTGGATACCAATTCGGCCGGGCACCGATGCAGCCATGCTCATCGCCATGGCCTATGTGATGATCACCGAGAAGTTGCACGATGAAGATTTTCTCAATAAATTCACCATCGGATTTGAGCAATTCAGGGATTATGTTCTCGGTATCAGTGATGGGATTCCTAAAACGCCTGCGTGGGCAGCAGAAATCACCGGGGTGTCCGACGAAATCATTGCTAAATTGGCACGAGATTACGCTACGATAAAGCCGGCTGCTTTGATTACCGGCATCTCGCCGGGGCGCACCTCACATGGAGAGCAATACCATCGGGCGGCCAATACCTTGGCGGCTATGACCGGGAATATCGGTATCCACGGGGGTGAGGCAGGTGGAAGGGCCTGGGGGTCGGTGTGCGTTGGAGGATTCCCCTATCCGGAATTCCTAATGCCGGGCCTGGAACCGGTTCCCAATCCGGTCGAGGCGGATTTCCCCGGCCGGGGACGGGGTCCGGCCGATGATTTCGTGCTGGGTACTGAGCCTAGAATCCATTTCACCAAGGTTGCCGATGCCATCCTCAACGGGAAATCAGGGGGCTACCACACCGATTACAAGGCCCTTTATGTAGCGCACTGCAGTTACCTAACGCAGTTTCCCAATGCCAACCTAATCAAAGAGGCGCTTGAATCCCTGGAATTCATCGTGGTGGAAGAGCAGGTGATGACGCCCACAGCCAAATACGCCGACATCATTCTGCCGGTGAACACCTTTATGGAGCGGAATGATATCACTGCTGGGCACGGAACGGCCTTTGTTGGCAGTCAGAACCAATTGATCGAGCCTCTTGGAGAATCCAAGTCGATCTTGCAGATCGCCATCGATCTAGCCGAGAAGATGGGCATCGAGGGCTTCTTGGATAAGACAGAAGGCGAGATTCTTGAAGAGAAGGCTGCCAAGTTTGGGGTTACCGATTATGCAAAATTCAAAAGCGAGGGGATTTACCGGTATCCGCTACCGGAACCATATGTCGCGTTCCAGCAACAGATCAATGATCTGGCCAACAATCCCTTCTACACCCCATCGGGGAAGATCGAGATCTTCTCGCAGATGTGGGCCGATGAGAACAACCCGGATTTGCCGCCGGTGCCACAATATATTGAGGCGTTGGAAGGCCCGAAGAATCCATTGGCGGAGAAATATCCTCTCCAATTGATCACTACCCATTTTAAACGCCGCAATTTGAGCCAGTTCGAGAATATCCCCTGGCTGCGGGAATTGCAGCCGCAAGCCATGCTCATCAATTCGGAAGATGCAAAAGCCAGAGGCATCGCTGATGGTGAGATGGTCAAGGTTTTCAACGACCGGGGCACAGTTATGATTCAGGCCAAGGTAACGGAGCGAATTGTGCCCGGAGTAGTGGATATTCCTCATGGAGCCTGGTATCAACCGGACGAAAATGGCGTGGATCGAGGGGGATGTGCCAACGTCCTGACAAGTGATGAACATTCGCCAATGGGAGCCTTTCTCTTTAACGAGGCTCTGGTCGAGGTGGAAAAAATAAAGGAGACACAGAATGATACCAATAATTGACTTTCAACAACGAGCCTTAACAGGTCCTGTAATGAAGGCGGACGAGTTCGATATGGAGTTTTCAATGAAGGTCCGTGAACTTGTTGCCAAGTACGATATTAAATACAATCCCGAGGTTTTTGTTGTTGACGATGCCACGGCCGATGCAGTATTTCAGGCAGGAATTGATCTGCTGGTAGATATCGGTCTATTACATCTGGATACTGAAAGAGTGATTAAATATTCAAGAGAAGAAGTTGAGCAATATGTACAAGTATGGTTTGACAATCCGGCAAAGGTCACCTTTGGTAAAGGGAAGGACGAGATTACTGTTCAGTATCGGACCGGGATGGATACTAAACCGCCGATCAATTATGGCGGATCAGCTGGTGTGGCCCAGGAGGACTGGTTTGCTGCTTACGTTCAGTCGTATGCTCAAGAACCAACGGTCAAGGCGATGGGTATTGCTGCCGGGCTGGAAAAGCTCGGGGACATCAAACCCAAAGCCGGTACATTGAGTGAAATCTATGTAGGCCACTGGGAGCAGGCTCGAATAAAAGAAGTTCTTCAAAAGGTAAATCGGCCAGACATGCACTGTGGGCTCCTATGCACCGTGAGCACTACCGCAGGAACCATGGCTATGGTTGGTCCTGGGCGACGGGAGCCGCACAATACGCATATAGGGATACATGTTATCCCGGAGCAGAAAACGAATTGGAACCAGTTAATTTTGGCTCAGTTCTGTCAGGATCAAGGTATTGTTCCATGGCAAAGTGCTATGTCTCTGATAGGTGGGCTCTGTCGAGATGCGGCAGATGCTGCCGTTGGTTTGATTGCTAACATGTTGGGACAGTTGTCTTATGGTCATGGCCCACTATGCAGTGTATTCACCAATCACATGGATGGTAAGTTTGGCACTCCTCAGACTATCTGGGCAACCAGTGCCGCTATGCGCGCTGCAGAACGGAATGTGAAGATGGCCATTGGTGGGTGTGCGCGAGGTAAAGGCACAAGACCTGTACTAGGGTTGTTTCAGTCAACAGCTCAGGCCATAGCTAGTACAGCTAGTGGTCTAGAATATCTATGGATTGCCGGATTTACAGGTATGGAGGCACGTTTCATTGGTGAAGCCATGGATGCGGTGTCTGGTATGGATCGTGAGAGAGCAAATGAATTGGTGAAAGCGATAATGTCACAGGTTGAGGCTAAATTCGGCGACGAAATTAAGGTGAAGACATCATACTTCCCTGAGTTGTATGATGTTGAAACCGTAAAACCAAAACCGGAATATGAGGCAGCACTCAATCAGGCTAAAGAGGAATTGGCTCGTATTGGAGTGCCCTACAAGTAATTAAGACGATTACTGGCTTGATGAGTCGCACCATTTCATCTCCTAGTGTCGCTGGCCGCCGGATTTTGCCAGAGTCCGGTTGGTCAGC
>CAZWIP010000073.1:0-12713 GCA_964634125.1 uncultured Dehalococcoidia bacterium | reverse complement strand
AGGCTCTAAGATATCAAGTGTTCAATCAAAACTGCAAGATCAATATTTTAGATATTATCCTCCCTCCCTCGACGGGAGGGATAAGAGGGAGGGTGAAAGGCTAGACTAGCTGGTAGCATCTTGGATGGGAACATTGAATCAGGGTATTGCACCCTCACCTAGCCTCTCCCATCAAGGGAGAGGAAGTTTGGTTCCGACTTGTCCGGTTTAGGAACTGGTTATGGGATTAACAACGCAAGAAGCAATCGAAGCGATAAACACCTGTACGCAGTGCCAGGAATGCCTGGACATCTGCCCTACGTACAAAATCACCAGAGATGTGCTGTTTTCTCCGATGCAGAGGCTCAACACGGCAGCCCGACTTTTCGAAGGAGAGCCGCTCGATGACCGACTGATCGAGAGCATCTACAACTGCCCCAAATGCATGCAGTGTGAAACGGTCTGCCCAATGAGCATCCCGGTTACCCGGATCATTCATCAATCCCGGCAGGTGCTCGCTGAACGGAATCTGGGTCCGCTGGAATCACACCAAAAAGTGATACACGGCATATTGGGGAAAGGGAACTCGGTCAACGGAGACCCGGCCCAAAGGCTGGATTGGTTGCCGGAGGAATTCCCCAAGCACGAATCAGAAACGCTTTTGTACCTTGGATGCCTGCCTTCGTATCTGGTCAAGGATTCTGCCAGTTCTTCCTATCTGGCGCTTAAGAAGCTGGGGCTGGATTTTATGATACTGGAAGATGAAGGCTGTTGCGGAACCTATCTGTACGAATCTGGACGAACCGATCTGGCGGGCGAATTTTTCCAAAAGAATGTGGAACGATTCAGGGTGTTGGGAACTCGGGAGATAGTAGTTCCCTGTAACGGGTGCCTCAAATGTTTCAAGTATTTCTATCCCGATTTGCTGGGGCAAACGGATTTTACCGTTCGGCATGTCGTGGAAGTCATTTATGACCTGCTCAACCTGAATCCGCAGATTCTGGGGAAGGTTCAAAAAACGGTGACCTACCAGGATTCCTGCCGATTGGGACGAGGCGAAGGTATTACTGAGCAACCCCGGCAGATTCTTGAATGGTGTGGTGTGGAATTGAAAGAGGCTGAAAACAATCGGGATAACGCCGAGTGTTGCGGAGCCGGCGGCGGCATTCGCTCGGTGTATCGAGATCTCTCGATGGAGATTGCGGCCGATATGCTGGGCGGGGTGCCAACCGAATCGGTGGTGAGCGCCTGCCCGTTCTGCACCTTCAACCTGAATTATGCATCGAAGAAAAAGGGGCTCGACAAAAGCGTGATTTACTTTACCAACATAGTGCTTCAGGCATTGGAGTAAATGAAAATTGAAAAGGAAAACAAATGTCGGATAAAACTCAAAAAAGCCCTTTCGTGATTACTTACCAGGCGCTTTCCCGAATGTCGCTGAGTTGCTTCGAAACGTTTGGAGAGCAGGCGATTCCGTCGATTCGTGATGCATGGTATGGTATGGGGTTAGAGCTTGGGGAACGTTTGAAAACTAAGCGGGAAATCACTGATTTCAAATCCGCCGCTGAGGCTATCAACGCTTTATCGTTCAAACTGGATGACCTCGGAGGCCAACTGCTGGAACTATCGGACGACGCTTATCATTTCAGGACAAAATCGGGACAACCATGCGCGGTGGGGCTGGGGGATGCCGGCCGCCCGATCTGCGAAGCTGTTATGAGCGTTAATCAAGGTCAATTCAAATCGACTTGCGGGATTGATGTCGATATGGAAATTATTCAGTCACGCGCCACCGGAGCCGATTGCTGTGAGGTTATCTTTCGACCCCGGTGAATCAAGCGCACAATAATTTCTTTAAATTATTGGAGTGAAGGGGGAAATTCTTTTGGATCAGCCTAACATAAAGGCAGTATATTTTTCTCCTACTGGGGGGACCAAAACTGTAATCGAGAATATATCCCGTGGATTGAACCAGAATAATCCAGTAAAGGTGAACTTATCGAACGTAAAAGAACGAGATGATTTTTTCGGCAACTTCGAGCGATTTGTAGATGATACGGATTTCTTTTTGATAGGGCTGCCGGTATATTTTGGTAAAATACCAGAATTTCTGATAAGCCATTTCAAGAGCATTGATGGAAACGGAAAGCCAGCAATAGCTGTTGTTGTCTATGGCAACAGGGGGGTTGATATTGCGCTGAATCAATTAGTCTCATTGCTTAACCGGAGCAATTTCAAAGTCATAGGGGCAGGGGCATTTATAGCTGAGCATGCTTTCTCATCGGTATTTCCGATAGCCATAGGCCGACCGGATGAACATGACCTGTCCATTGCTACAGAGTTCGGATTACGAATATACAAAGCCAGAGATAATCTTAAAGAAATCAAGGGCGAAGATGTTCCCTTTAAGCAGGATACTCTTTTGAAAATTACGCCTGATAAACCGCCAAGGCCGACCATTTACTTGGAGAAATGCATCGATTGCGGACTTTGTGTGCAGTCGTGCCCGATGGGTATAATAGATTCGCAAACGAAATTACACAAAAACAAAGCTGCCGAGAAACTTTGTTTGGGTTGTATGTGTTGCGTAAAAGTATGCCTTCAAGGCGCAAGATTGGTCGAGTTCTCAAACCCCTCGAAATATCTAGTGAAAAAACTGTTTTTTAAAGAGGCCCTGAATAGCAGGAAGGAACCGTTGACGCTACTAAAATAACCGGGGAAGCAGGGTATGACAGAACTCTCGATTGTAATTGTGTTCGATAACAAAACATTGAAACCTGATCTGGTACCGGGTTGGGGATTCGCCTGCGTGGTGCGTTTTGGGGGAAAAACCATCCTGTTCGATACCGGAGCCGATGGAGTGATTCTGCTTGATAATATGAAAAAGCTGAACATCGATCCTCAGGCTATCGAAGCCGTTGTACTCTCGCATGCTCACGGTGATCATGCGAACGGATTGGGTGACTTTCTGAGATTGATTAGTAAGGTCACGGTTTATCTGCCACAGTCGTTCCCACAAAGTTACAAAGAAAACGTGATGCATTCCGGGACTGTGGTAAAGGAGATACATCGAGCCGAAGAGCTTTTCAACGGTGTTTTCACAACCGGTGAAATGAAAGGCATCATCGAGGAGCAGGCACTGGCCTTCAAGACATCAGAGGGAACGGTGGTGATAACGGGTTGTGCCCATCCCGGCATCGTCGAGATCGTGAAGATGGCAAAAGAAATTACCGCAGATAGTATCCATCTGGTACTGGGCGGATTTCATTTTCCGAAACCTGCGGTGGTGAGCAGCTTCAGAAAGCTGGGAGTGCAGAAAGCAGCGCCGTGCCACTGCTCCGGCGACGAAGCGCTCGATTTTTTCCTCGAGGCTTACGGCGACGCCTACATTGAAATCGGTGTCGGAAAGGAAATCGCTATTGGGTAAACAGGCGATGTTCAAAGTCAGGAAGGACCTGTGTCTGGCCTGCGGCAGATGTGCCATGACCTGTTTTCGGGGAGCTATCTCGCTTGAGTTCGGGCAGGCCGAAATAGACCAGTCGAAATGCAATGGATGCGGCATTTGTGTGGATGCCTGTGCTCAGGGGGCTATCGTGGAATACGTCCTGGTATCAAAAGAAGAACTCAGAAAAACCGTTTCGGATATGAAATCGCGCACTTATGAAATACTGAGGAAGATTGAAGCGCTCAAAGGTTGATCGGGAGAGATAGCATGTCTGATGAATTTGATACAGTTATCAAAATTTTGGTTCAGCGAATTGCAATTGGAGCTGGAAAATGAAAACCTATCTTGATTGTCTGCCATGCTTTTTCCGCCAGGCGCTGGGTGCAGCAAGGGCAGCGACTGATGATGAGCACATCCAGCGCAAAGTGATGGATGCGGTTGCCGAAATGATTACGGGATTTCCCCTCGATATTACGCCACCGGAAATTGCCCAACAGGTGTACCGGGCTGTCTATCGGATCACGGAGAACGAAGACCCTTATCGCGAGGCAAAGACGCAATCCAATGAAAAAGCTCTTGCCCTTTATCCGAGATTGAAGAGAATCGTGGCAGACTCTGATGACCCACTGCTGACAACCTGCAAACTGGCTATTGCTGGAAATTCCATTGATCTTGGCCCTCAGGTTGAACAGTGCGACCTTGATTCCGTCATCGAATCGACTTTGAATTCCCCACTGGCCTATGACGATTATCCGGAATTTAGCCGTGCTATAGAAGCTGCTTCAAATATTTTATATCTGGCGGATAATGCCGGGGAGATCGTTTTCGATAGACTGCTTATTGAAGAACTCTATCGAAAACGAAAACTTGACATAACAGTCGCAGTTCGGGGGAAACCCATCATCAACGATGCTACGATGAAAGATGCTGAGTCGGTTGGATTGAAATCGTTGACTACAGTGATCACTAATGGGTCTGATGCACCGGCCACTATTCTTTCTCAATGTTCGTCACAGATGCGCCAGCTTTATGACTCTGCAGATGTAATTGTTGCCAAGGGACAGGGGAATTATGAGTCATTAAGCGATGAAACGGCCAATATATTCTTTCTTCTGAGGGCAAAGTGTCCAGTGGTAGCTGTACCGTTGAAAGTGGGTGTTGGTGATGCTATTCTGAAAGGTGGTGGAAATATTCAGTGATGTTCGGATGCTGAGCAGAGATAGATAGAATATGCGGATTTCATGTTTTGCCGAAGTAAATTGATTTTAAAATAGTTAGGAGGAATGATGGATACCAAAGAGCAAGTGGAACAAAGTTTAGAGAAAGTAATGGTGCCTATAGTAACACGAAGCGTTATGGATATGAATCTGCTTCGTGGCGTAGATATCAAAGACAACAGAATGAAAATCACACTTTCAAACGCGGCTCTATCGGACGAAATTCGGGAACAGCTAATGACTGCTGTCCAGGATAAACTGATAGATATTGATGGTATTGATATGGTCGGAGTGGATTTTGAGGACTCCAAACCCTCAGATGTCAACCAGGTTGGCAAGGTTATTGCGGTAATGAGCGGAAAAGGCGGGGTAGGCAAATCACTGGTAAGTGGTCTGGTGGCTGTAACCCTGGCGCGTCAGGGGAAATCAGTGGGAATACTTGATGCAGATGTCACCGGACCCAGTATACCTAAGATGTTTGGTATAAGCGGCCGTCCTGCAGGCAGTGAAAGCGGACTTATGCCACTGCCGACCAAATCGGGGATTGAGACTATTTCCATCAATTACCTGTTGCCCAACGAGGACGATTGCGTAATCTGGCGCGGGCCAATAATTTCAAAGTCTATTCAACAATTTTGGGAAGATGTGCTGTGGGGTAAACTGGATTACCTCATTGTCGATATGCCACCGGGAACCGCTGATGTTCCCCTCACAGTGATGCAATCGCTACCGGTTGCCGGTGTGATCATAGCTTTCACCCCCCAGGACCTCACCGCCATGGTGGTGCGTAAGGCAGTCAAAATGGCTCAACAGATGAACGTTCCCATTTTGGGAGTTGTGGAAAACATGAGTTACTTCCAGATTCCGGACTTCGATAATCGAATTGAGATATTCGGGCCCAGCAAGGCGGGAGAGATGGCCAAGAGCATAGGCTCACCAATCCTGGGCAAGATTCCACTGGACCCCGAGCTTGCCAGTTTGTGCGATAAGGGCGAAATCGAGAAATACGATTCCGATATTATGGATAACATGCGAGAAGTTCTTCTGAAGATCGTCTAATTCCGCGATCGTTAATTCGGTTGCATTATTTTGAAACCTGCCTGCTAAAAGTTTAGGGGTGCCTTCAGCGAATATGGGTAACTTGTCTGGCATATTGGTTTAAACGCCATAAACAGGCTGTTTGATTTTTCCTTGTCTACGCAACCTCGAGGCTATTCGGAAGAACGATTTAGATGCTTTGTGTGCCTATTTCAATCTGCAAGGATATTTCAGGGTTCATTGACATAAAGCGTTCATCATCATAAGATTTAAATATCAGGAGGTCACAAACAATGCAAAACGGAAGAATAGCGGTTCCATCGGAAGGAGCTGGAGGACTTGAAGGAATGAGATCAGGGCATTTCGGGCATTGCCCTGCTTTTACATTGGTTGATGTGGAAGATGGTGCGATTAGCAATGTGACTGTTGTACCCAATCAGGAGCATGTGCAGGGTGGCTGAATGGAGCCAGTAAATAACCTGGCAGGTTTAAAAGTAAGTGCTCTTATAGTAAGCGGAATAGGAATGCGTCCGTTAATGGGATTCAATCAGGTTGGGATCGATGTATATTATGATTCCCAGCGCCCTGAGATAAGACCTGTTGTGGAAGATCTTGTTGCTGGTAATCTTACAATTATCACTAATGACCAAACTTGTGGCGGCGGTGAAGACCATAGCCATAGCCATGAATAGTTCCCTACTCAAGAATTGAGGCAGGCGATAACTGATTGTTGAACAGTGAGACGAGAAACCTATGAATAGTGGTGACGACGGGGGGCTGGGAGTTGATCAGAGGTTAATAACCCCACAATATTGGGAATCAAGGGGGTTGATCAGAGTTTCCTCAAATACCTGCTACTGGACTCTGCCATACTCCATATTCAGAATAGAAAAAGAAGAGACTTCAGTTGTTTACTGAAGTCTCTTCTTTTGGTCAGACTGTCTCAGCACTTTTGGCTTTTAAAAACTCCCGACTCTCTTACAAGATATTCCGATCTTTTTCCCAGACACACTACATTGGTGTGGCCTACCTAAAAGGACAGGAGCAGATTTTCTGCTGTTACAGCTTTAATCCTTATTCGTGGAGGTTCCTGATTGCTTTCTGAGAGACTTCATTTCCTTTAAGCCTTCCTTATAAACGCATGTACCAGCGTCGGTCATTTCACACATATCTGAATAACCAGAATATTGACATAGCGTACAATCGTTCCTGAGAGATTTCATTTCCTTTAGGCCTTCATGATAAACGCATGTACCAGCTTGGGTCAATTGACACATATCTGAATAACCAGAAAAGTGACATAGTGTACACTCAGGATGGAGCTTAGTGAAGACTAAATTCCTTACCTTCTTTACTTCCTCTATTAAGGGTTGCTCAATTACGGGTTCCTCAATAACGGGAGCAGCAGGTTTTATCTCCACCTGAACGCTTCCAAGCGTTTCTGCGATCAATTGTTCTAGGGCGTTAGGATCGACGGGCTTAACCAGATAATCGAGAGCGCCAATCTTCATCGCCTCAACCGCTGTCTCTACCGTTGGATAGGCGGTCATGATGACCCCCTTAAGCTTCGGGTTTTTTGCCCTAGCCTCCTTTAGCACATTGAGCCCGTTCTTTCCTGGTAACTTCATATCGAGAACCACAATACCATAGTCGACCTCGCCGATCCTCTCTAAAGCATCCTCCCCACGTTCCGCTGTTTCTACATCGTATCCCTCATCCTTAAGCCAGTCTCTCATGGATTCCCTCATGATAGCCTCATCCTCTACGATCAATACCGGTTTCATTTTATTTTCCTCCTTTTTTTGTTTTTTAGTTTCAGCACAGATTGCTTCTTACTTTTAATTTACCTGTGCTCACCCTTAGGTATATGCAATTATTTGGCCAACTTTATTTCCTTTTGTTGCAATCATTTTCATTGTATGTACCACAGATACGAGAAAAGGCTATCCCGATAATTCCGGATAGCCTTTTATTTTCTTCACCAAAGAGGGATAATGATTTACGTCGCTTTATAATATGTAAAAATATTAGTCAGCTATGTCTATATTTTTTACATCAAGTTCATATTCTTTCACTTTGTTGTAGAGTGTCATTCTGGTAATCCCCAAAACTTTAGCTGCTTTGCTATAATTTCGTTTGGTTTCGTGAAGGACATCCAGGATATGGTTTTTCTCCATCTCTTTAAGGCTTTTCCCTATTGAAGCTGAACGGGGCAACAACAGGTCCTGCTCAGGTAAGTCGTCAACCTCGATCATGGAACTCCTGGCAAGGATGACAGCCCGTTCAATGGAGTTTTTCAATTCACGAATATTTCCCGGCCAGTCATAACGTAATAAAAATTCCATTGCTTCGTGAGAAAACCCGGTAACCTCTTTCTTATTCTCCAAGGCAGACTTTTTCAGAAAATGTTCCGCCAGGAGCTGAACATCCCCCCCCCTGTCTTTCAATGGAGGTAAGTCGATGTTAACTACGTTGAGCCGATAGTAAAGGTCTTCCCGGAAATTGCCGCTTGCTACTGCCTTTTTCAAGTCCTTATTGGTTGCTGAGATAACCCTCACATCTACCTTGATCTCTTCGTTACCGCCAACCCTGGTCAATGTCTTTTCTTCCAAGACTCGCAACAAATGAGCTTGAATGTTGGCACTTATCTCACCGATCTCATCCAAGAAGAATGTCCCCTGGTTGGCAAGTTCGAATTTTCCCTTCCTTTGAGCGTAAGCCCCAGTGAAGGAACCCTTCTCATGGCCAAACAATTCACTCTCTAAGAGGTTCTCCGGTAAGGCAGCGCAACTGACAGCGATAAATGGCTTGTCCCCACATGGGCTCTGAGAGTGGATGGCACGAGCCACCAACTCTTTGCCAGTACCACTCTGACCAGTAATCAATACCGTGGCGGTGCTTTTAGCCACTATTTTGATAACCTCTATCACCCGCTGCATCTCAGGGCTTTTAGTGATGATATTCTCAAAACGGTAGCTATCCTCTAATTTCTGGCGCAGGGAACGGTTCTCCTCAATTAATCCTTTGAGATCGACTAATCTCTCGAGTATTGATTCCACTCTCTCGGGAGAGATAGGCTTCTCGATATAGTCATAGGCTCCTTCTTTCATGGCAGAAATGGCGGTGGGAATGCTCGCATAGGCGGTGACGATGATCACCTGGATGTTGGGCAGGATATCCTTTGCTTTCTTCATCAGCTCTATCCCGTCCATACCGGGCATCACCAAATCAGTGATGAGAATTCCTACCCGCTCTTTTTCTAGAATCTCCAGAGCTTGTAAGCCATTTTCTGCAGTGAGAACCGAGTAGCCAGAATCTTCTAACCAAGCTTGAAGCGATCCGCGGACGACAGCTTCATCATCTACAAGAAGGACCTTAACTCCCTTCTTCATGTTGAACTCCCAAATAAATGGTGAAGGTGGTTCCCTTCCCCACCTCACTTTCAACTTCAATCTTTCCCTTGTGCCTCTGAATTATCCCATGGATCACAGCCAATCCTAAACCTACGCCTTGCCCCTTCTCTTTAGTGGTGAAGAAGGGGGTAAAGAGTTTAGGCATGTTCTCTTCGGAAATACCGCAGCCGGTATCAGCAATATCAATCCTGATCTGTTCGTCGTCTAGCGAAGTGCTAAGGGTTAGACGGCCCCCATCAGGCATGGCTTGAATTGCATTCAGAGTGAGATTGATTAAAACCTGACGAAGCTGATCGAAATCGGCCATCACCATAGGTAGCGAGGCGTTCCGGTATTCTAATACCTCGATGTTATTGATCTTGGCTTGATGGCCTACTAAGGAAAGGGATTTCTCAACAACTTCATTAACATCCACCGTCCTAAACGACGGCTCAAACTGGCGCGAGAAATCCAAAAGATTTTTAATTATTCTCGAACTACGCACAATCTCTGAATCCATTTTTGCAAGGTAGTCTAGAGCTTCTTGTTCAGAAAAGGTATTGTTGTTTATTTTCTTTGCTAATAATCTGGTATAGACCAAAACGCCGGACAATGGGTTGTTGACCTCGTGAGCAACAGAAGCTGCCATCTGGCCTAGAGAAGATAGTTTTTCTGACTGTATTAACGCTTCTTGCTTATCCTTCAACTCCTCAACGACATTCGGCCAGCACATAGTAGGCTCAGCAAGACCCTGGCAGACGCCAATAGCCAGATCACGGCAGGTTCTATATCCACAAGCACCGCAGTTAAGTTGTTGAATGTGGTCTACTTTGCCAATTCTATTTAAAACCGTTTGTATATCCTCCTCCCTGGGAGCAGGTAGCTTGATATTTCGATTGGTGAACTGACGACTGAGGTCAATGCTGGCATATTCCTGTAAATCTCTTTCAATTTGAAGCAGGTCTGCCTCGCTATTTGCATATTTGGTGAGGATTTCTTTTTGTCTCTCAACAGAAAGGTCATTGTTAACGCGTAGCCCATCAGTACATCCCTCATGAAAACAAAGGTTAACGAACTTGGCTGCAATATTGCCTGTTTCGAATTCACGCAGGACATTGGTCATATAGTCTCTGCGGGAGGTGTTGATAGTATCACCTATATTAGTATCATCAGGTAGCTTGGGGGTTCTGGGTGGAATTTCGGATATCGCAAGCAGACGACCAATGTTGGACTTGGGATCTAATATTGGGCTGTCTGCCACAGATTCAGGAACAATCCCCTTTTCAGCGAACATTTCTTTCAACTCAGTAAAGCTCAGGGCAGCATCAATGGCCCCATAAACCTTTTCGTCTCTGCTCCCCATCTTTTTGGACACGCAAGGACTAATATATACCACTTTGGCCTCCGGATTATGGTGCTGCTTAATCAGTCTGCCCGTAGCAATCATGGGTGAAACAATGGGTGCCAAATTACCAATTAACTGGGGGCGGTACCTTTCGATGTAGCTAACCACAACGGAGCAATTGGATGAAAGGATAGCCTTATTGTTTCTTTTTTTTAACAGCTTGACGTACTTTTGAGAGACAATATCGTTACCAAAAGAGTCCTCAAATACTTCATCGAAGCCCATATCTTTGATGGCAGTCACCAATTGTCCTGGGCGTACCTCTGGGAATCCAGCAGCAAATGCGGAGGAAAGGACAGCAATTACCGATGGATATTGTTCCAATAGCTTCCAAACTACATCGGTATCTCCATCAAACTGTTGTGCATGTGATTCACAGACCTGGAAACATGCACCACAGTCAATGCAGCGCTCTTCCACCACATCGGCCAGGCCCTCCCTTACTCTGATTGCCTTGACCGGGCAACTGCGAATACAGGCATAACCACCCCTGCATTTTTCTCGGTCGGTATAAACATGACCCATTTTTAAACCTCCTCAGCTTTGTTAGGAAAGTTCTCCCCCCTGGTCCATGATGCGGGTATTTTCAACTCCTTTCTTAATCTCGCCACCGAGCGACGAGAAATAGAAACACCAAATTCTTTGTCTAGCTTGTACCTGATTCCCTCATCAGATAAAGGCTCAGTATCGACTTCAAGGAGCTGCCTGATTAATATTCTCTTAAACATACTCGGTCGAGGAAAAAAGTCTTTAACGGGTTTCTCTTCGCCCCAGGGTGTGTCAATGCTTTTACCGTTGACGGCACGGCTGATGGAGCTGGGAACAACTTCGATCTTTTTAGCCAGCTCCTTTTGACTAAAAGGCAGAAGAGCCTTCAAATCGCCAGATTCGAAGTAGAGCCCCTGCTTTTCTACAATACCGAGCAATATTTGACTTACAGTGTCCTTGCGAATGTTGATTAGCTCCAGTTTCTTCAATATACGCTTGGCCTCCTTAGCGTCGGTGTCACTAAAAGTGCCGTTCCTTATCAATTCTTCTAATCTCTCATAATCGATGGAGTATTTCCCCCGGGCAAAGGAGGGCGAGAAATAGCCAAGAATAAAACCTTCCGGACCTCTTTCTACCGAGGCGACCTTGGAATAGTAGGTTCCCTGATCCGCTTTGAAAGTAGAGGGATTATAGAACTCACTCAACACAGAGAATTCGTCAATCAGGCTATTTATCTCTTGAACCTCAGAAACTTCTAAATCGCACTCTTGAGCGATGTCCTGCACACTTATGTCCGGTTCGTTGTAGAGGAAGTAACGTTTGAAGTTTTCAAGCCCTAGTTTTTGTACTTGATGAACGATATGTTCATTGTTCATCAAAAGGGATTTGACATCGAGTGAGCCTTCATCAGCTACGATTCCCTCCTTAAGTTGATAGAAATTAGAGGAAATGTCAGTTTTGGGGAATCGTTGATAACGGATTATCTTTTCTTCCCGGTGGAGCTTCTTGAAAAGGGGGCTTTTTTCTATCTCAGCGATGAGACGATGAAACTCGCCTTCGGCCATTTCTAACAAGTTCGACTGTTCTAATCGGGCAATTAGTTTGAACTTTTGCCGTGCCTGCTGAGATTGCGTCTGATCGAACCTTAATGTGGTCATCTGTAAAAATATTTTACACCGTGAATACTGGGTTGGCAATGATATTGACGCAAGTTTAGGGCTTATGAGTAAGCTATTAGCCATGCCCATATGACATCGATGATAATGGTACCTGAACTAGCGCTCCTTCTATCCACCCGTATCCTTATTTAATAGATAATGCTCTGAACTCCAGCTCAATGCATCCTTCAAAAACTGCTTATGTTGGAAACACATCCTGCTTTCAGACTCATCTTGTATATGGAAGAGACTATGACTAGACTCGGCAGCATCTATTATATTATAATGAATAGTTGTGCCATAGAAATCACAAACCAAAAATGATACTGGATGATTCTTTCACGAATGACGAAGTTCCTGATACAATGTTTCGCTTAAGAGCAGCCGTAAAGGCTGCTCTGTTTGTGAAGTTTACATAATATTTGATATAGCTAATCTCATAAGGAAAAGGTGCGATTATGAGCGGAAATGGATCAAAATCGAAAGTTGGAGCTGTGATGGTTGTAGGGGGCGGAATATCAGGGATGCAAGCAGCTTTGGACCTGGCGAATTCAGGATTCAAAGTTTACATCGTAGAAGAAAATCCATCAA
>CAZWIP010000072.1:1501-12777 GCA_964634125.1 uncultured Dehalococcoidia bacterium | reverse complement strand
CTCGTAAGATTATTGGGGATTGGTGTAGCGGTAACACAGGTGACTCTGGATCACCGGCCACAGGTTCGACTCCTGTATCCCCAGCCAGCCTTCGCTTGATCTGCTGTTGTAATTTCATTCGTATTCAAAGTCGATCATATGGTTCAACAGATATATGACCGTAATCGTATTTTCCCCCACTCACGCGCCTTTTATGATATTTCCTGTTGAATTGCTGCCAAAATTTGTTCTTTTTCAGGGAACCTTATGAATTTCTTTTTGATCACACATTTTCCATCGACCCACACGGTGAATTCTCCTATCCGTCCGCCTGAGTCATTTTCAACTTCAATCCCGGCTTCATTTCTAAGGTAATCCGCCACACGGGCAGTGTGCATTCTATTATGAAGTCAAACCCTGCAAAATCGTATTACTACCTTACTCATGTGGCACCTGCCTTGTAGTGATTACCCTTTAAGGGCTTTTAAAATCGCATTTATTGTAATTTCAATATCCTCATAGCTGTGAGCCTGCGAGACAAATGCCGCCTCATACTGCGATGGGGGCCAGTAAACTCCCTGTTCCAGCAACTTACGATGGAATTTCCCGAATTTCTGAGTATCAGAACGTGTAGCCGATTCATAATCTCTAACCGGTTGATCAGTAAAAAACGGAGTCATGATCGATCCGATTCTTGAGACTTGAAGGGGAACTCCCGCTTTTGCCGCTGCATCAGCAATTCCTCCCGAGAGGGTTTCCGATTTGCGCTCCAGATCATCATAAAAACCAGGTTCCTGTAAAGCTCGAAGAGTCTCGATTCCGGCAACCATGGCCAGCGGATTCCCTGAAAGCGTCCCTGCCTGATAAACCGGTCCTGAAGGAGCCATCATCAACATGATATCAGCCCGTCCGCCATAAGCTCCCACCGGCAGTCCTCCACCAATAATTTTACCCAGACAAGTCAAATCCGGAATGATTTCGTATACTTCCTGTGCGCCACCATAACCCAATCGAAACCCACTGATTACTTCATCGAAAATTAACAATGCTCCTGACGATCTGGTCACATCACGTAAACCTTCAAGAAATCCCGGTTCAGGGAGGATAACTCCCATATTAGCCGCCACCGGTTCGATGATCACAGCCGCAATATCATTGTGACGAGTGAAAAGATCCCTGACAGATTCCAAATCATTGTATTGAGCAATCAGCGTATTTTGCGCATATCCCACTGGTACGCCTGGACTATCTGGGACACCAAGAGTGGTTGCCCCGGAACCGGCTTTGACCAGTAACCCATCCGAATGTCCGTGATAACAACCGGCAAACTTGATTATCTTCTCTCGTTCAGTGAAAGCTCGGGCCAGCCTGAGTGCACTCATAGTCGATTCCGTACCCGAACTGACAAAGCGAACCATCTCAATTGAAGGGACAGCATCGCAGACCATCTTTGCCAGCGTGGTTTCAAGCTCCGTCGGTGCCCCGAAACTTGTACCGGATTCGGCCATTCGCTGTATAGATTTGATCACGTTCAAAGAGGCATGCCCCAGAATCATCGGGCCCCAAGAACAAACATAGTCTATAAACTCATTTCCGTCTTCATCATAGATTTTGGAACCCTTGGCTCGCTTGATAAAAAGGGGATCTCCGCCTACAGCTTTAAAAGCACGGACGGGACTGTCCACACCACCGGGAAGATATTTTTGTGCTTCTTCAAAAAGGTGGGCTGAGCGATTTACATTCATAATTCTCCCTCTGTCACGAAGGTTCATTCCCAAATCGATTACTTCAAATACTTCGATTCAGCCTCCGGTCTGTTCTGGCGTGCCTCAGCATAGTTCCCTTCCCGAAACACAGCAATAGCTTTCCCCATCACATCCAGTTCTTCCATTCGTTTGATCGCTTCCTGCTGTGCTTCCAACGGCTCCTGCCACAGTTTAACCTGGATTTCCCGCAGACAACCGATCATCATATCCAGACACTCTCTAATATCAGCATCAACATTAACAGGCATGATGCCTCCTTTTTACGTGCTTGTAATGTCATTCTGAGTGAAGCGAAGAATCTTACATTCAATCGGGGAGATTCTTCATTTCACTTACGTTTCATTCAGAATGACAACTATTATCTATCGGTCACCTTCAAGCCACCCAGCCACTTCTTTAGCATGATAGGTAATGATGATATCAGCGCCAGCACGCTTGATGGACGTTAGGATTTCCATTGTCACTCGTTGCTCATCAATCCATCCCTGTTGGGCGGCAGCTTTCACCATTGAGTATTCGCCACTAACATTATATGCCGCCAGAGGATAGTTGAAAGTATCTCTGGCTTTGCGGATCACATCCAGATAAGCCAGTGCCGGTTTGACCATAACCATATCGGCGCCCTCTTCGATATCCGCTTCGATCTCTCTCATAGCCTCACGAATATTCGGCGGGTCCATCTGGTAAGATCGCCTATCACCAAACTGTGGCGCGGATTCAGCCGCATCCCTGAAAGGACCGTAGAATGCCGATGCGTATTTGGCCGCATAGGAAAGTATGGGAACACCTCCAAATTCAGCCTCATCGAGTGCCTGCCTAATGGATTTTACTCGCCCATCCATCATATCCGAGGGGGCAACGACGTCCGCGCCAGCTTGAGCATGTGATAGTGCCATTTTCGCCAGAAGTTCCAAGGTGGAATCATTATCAACAGTCCCATCCTTTACCACACCACAATGCCCATGACTTGTATATTCACACAGGCACACATCTGTAAGCACCAATAGTTCTGAGTTCACCTCTTTGATAGTTTTGATGGCCTGCTGTACCACACCATCAGGAGAATACCCGGAAGAACCGGTTTCGTCCTTGGTATCGGGAATGCCAAACAGGATCACTGCAGGGATTCCTAGCTTTGCAATCTCTTTGATCTCATCGGCCAGAGTATCGGTAGAGAACCTGAATATCCCGGGCATCGATAGTATTTCTTGTTTTATGTCTTTCCCGTAAGTGACAAATAGCGGATATACCAGATCATTGACGCTCAATTCGGTTTCACTAACCAGCCTTCGAATGGTTTCAGTACGACGCAATCGGCGTAGTCTCTTTTGAGGAAATTCAGCCATTGAAACATGCCTCCTCAATAGCGGTCACTAATCCGGGAATGGTTTGTTCTTTTGCTACAATATCGACTGCGAGTCCCGCGTCCTTAGCTGTGGCAGCCGTTACCGGACCGATGCAGGCTATCTTCGCTTGTTGCGCCGCTTTCCAGTCATTCCCCAGCAGCTTGATCAAATTGGTCACCGTAGAAGAACTGGCAAAAGTGATGATATCTATTGTGCCGTCCAATAGCATTTGTTTAGCCTTCTCGGCAACCCCAACAGGGGATATAGTCAGATATGCCGTTACCTCAACAGGTTCAGCTCCCAGTCCTGCAATGCCTTCCACCAGATATTTGGGTGCAATATCCGCTCGGGGAAGCAGAATACGACATCCCTTGATATCCCTTTCTGAAAGACCTTCCAGAATTCCTTCGCTGGTATATTCAACAGGTATGAAATCGGGATACAAACCGTGCTCTGCTAACGCTTCGGCAGTTGCGGGGCCAATGGCTCCAATCTTGACCGAACCGAATTGCCGGGCATCTTTGCCTAAAGCTACCAGCCGATCCCAAAAAGATTCTACTCCGTTGGCACTGGTAAAAATGACCCAGTCAAAGCCGGACAAATCCCGCATTGATTGATCCAACTCGGCGAGATCTGGTACTGATTGAATTTCAATGGTTGGCAATTCGATTGGTTGTGCACCGCGTTCGGCCAGAAGTTTGCTCAAGATGCTGGCCTGAGTTCGAGATCGGGTGACCAATACCCTCTTGCCAAATAGCGGCTGGTTCTCAAACCATTTCAGTTTTTCCCGAAGATTGACCACCTCTCCAACGACGATAACCACTGGCGGTTGAAAACCAGCTTCTTTAGCTTTCTCTACAACAGTCGAAAGGGTAGCGGTGAGTACTTCCTGCTGAAGCGTAGTACCATGACGAACCAGTGCTATCGGAGTATCCTGATTTCGGCCACACTCAATCAGTTTTTCCACGATTAGCGGAAGGTTGCCCATTCCCATCAGGAAAACGAGTGTATCGACTCCAGTCGCCAGATTTTTCCAGTTGATGCTCGAAATCTCTTTGGTAGGGTCCTCATGACCGGTGATCACAGCAAACGAGGAGGCAACATACCTGTGTGTCACCGGGATACCGGCATAAGCCGGTGATGCAATAGAGGAAGAAATGCCCGGCACCACCTCATAGGGTATGCCATTGGCCGCAAGTTCTTCACACTCCTCACCACCTCTCCCTAGCACGAAGGGATCACCACCTTTTAGCCTCACAATTACGCTGTCCTCTTTGGCCTTCTCAACCAGGATTTGATTGATCTCGTGCTGTTCTTTGGCATGAACCTTAGCCGATTTTCCCACGTAAATCATCTCAGCATTGCTCGGAACCAAATCAAGAAAGCTATCATCTATCAATCGATCATAGACGACCACATCAGCCTTTTTAAGACATTCCAACCCCTTGACCGTAATCAGCCCCGGATCTCCCGGACCGGCGCCAACTATATAAACTTTGCCTTTCATACTTCCAAAACTACTCCGTTTGTCATTCCGTGCTTGACACGGGAATCCAGCATCCCTGTTACCCCTCTGGATTCTGACTTTCGTCATCCTGAGTGTCAACGAAGGATCTCCATTTTGTAGCGATGAGATTCTTCATTTCGTTTCACTCCATTCAGAATGACATTTCCTATTGTCATTTTCCCCCTCACTCTAACGCTCTCCCCCGAGGAGCAAGATAACTGCCTCTCCCTTGAAGGGAGAGAATTGAGGTGAGGGCGATATCCTTATCATAAATTGTACTTTTGAATGAGTGAATCTGCGCCCAGTTTGATCATATCTGAAGCCAATTCTTCACCAATTCCCTCGGGATTTAAGGCACTGCCTTCAACACTGGCACGTAGAATCTTATTCCCCTCAGGATCGGATACGATACCATTGAGTCGAATGGTTCCGTTTTCAACAGTTCCCAACGCTGCAATCGGTGCCCGACATCCTCCACCCAATGATCTCAAAAAGGCCCGTTCAGCTGTGACACACTGCCAGGTGGTCTCATCATTCAACGGGGCCACTACGAGGAATGTGTCCGCATCATCAGCCCGAATTTCGATCCCCAGGGCGCCCTGTCCCACCGCCGGGACAAACTCCTCCATCGCCAGATACTCGGTTATCTTGTCGGCCATATCCAAACGGACCAGTGCCGCGGCGGCCATCACAATGCCATCGAGATCCTCCGAAAATGCCTTTTTGATCCGGGTATCGATGTTTCCCCGCAATCCACAGATTTCCAAATCCGGCCGCATACTACGAATCTGAACGGCACGCCGTTGACTTCCGGTACCGATCCTAGCACCTTTAGGCAGGTCTGCTAGAGTCCCCGCCGATGAAATGAGCACATCTCTGGGATCAGCTCGCTGGGGTACCACTGCCAAACGAAGACCTTCCGGAACTGTGGTCAGCATATCTTTCAAGCTGTGCACCGCAATATCGATTTTCTTTTGTAAAAGAGCCTCTTCCAGTTCCTTGACGAAGACCCCTTCACCGCCTAACTGTTCCAGTGAAACCGTGGTATTTCTATCTCCGGTGGTCATCACCTTTACTCGTTCAAACACAATACCTGGATGCAAAGCGGTCAGCGCTTCCTGCACAGACTGCGCTTGAATCATCGCCAGTTTACTACCGCGTGAACCGATTCGTAACGTTTTTTTCATTTCTGCTTCGTTTGCTCATCCAGGGCAAAGAGTTCTCGCAGCACCCGGACGACCTCTTCATTGGTATGCCCGTTCTTCCTCAGGTACTGAATCGGATTATGCAGTATTTTATTCACGATCGCCTTGGTCATCGCATCCAGATTCTCCTCCTGTTCAACGGTAAGCGGGGGCAGTTTCTTAACCGTCATGTTCAACTGTCGCTGACGGACATCTTCGGCCATCTGCATCAACCGCCCGATGGTCGGTTTGGCCTCCAGAGTTTCCCACCATTCAATAAGGTATTCCAGTTCGGCGGTAATAATGTCCAGCGCTGCTTCTACCTCACGTTGCCGCTCCTCCTGGTTCGTTCCCAGAATCTGGTTCAAGTCGTCTATATCGTAAAGGGTGACATTTTCGATTTCCTCTACCTCTGGGTCAACATCACGGGGAACCGCAATGTCTACAATCACCAGAGGACGTTCTGGCCGCCACGACATGGCTTTCCGCACTAACTCATCGTGTATGACTAAATGGGGTGAACCGGTACAGCTGATCACGATATCCGATTCTGCCATTTCGATACCCATCTCCTTGATATCAATGGCCTGGGCACCGAGATTCTGAGCCAGCTCTTGAGCCCGTCGGAAGGACCGGCTAGCCACGGAGATTGCTGAACTTCCCCGCTGTACAAATGCCCGCGCCACCAGTTTACCCGCTTCCCCAGCACCGAGGAGAAGCACGCGGCAATTCTGCACATCCACACAGGTGACCTTTGATGAAATATCCACCGCCACCGAACTGACGGAAACGGCATTACGGCTGATACCCGTTTCGTCCCGGGCTTTTCTGCCGGTGCTGATGGCATGCTGGAACAGTCGGCGCAGCGGGGTATCCACCATTTTGGCGACTTCGGCATTTTCCAGCGCCTGTCCTACCTGTCCCAGTATTTCATGCTCTCCGATAATCATGGAATAGAGTCCGGAGGTAATCTTGCACAGACGTCTCATGGCCCTGTAATTGTGATGCACATACAAGTGGGGTGATAGTTCCTCATCCGAAACGCCGGACCAATCCTTAAGGAATTGCCTCAGTGCTCGTTCGGCATAATGGCTATCATTGCTCAGTGCATAAATCTCAGTCCGGTTGCAGGTATCCAATATGATACCGCGGGGCACATAATCCCGCAGTGAAGCCAGGGCTTCCTGCATCTGCGCCTTGGGAATACTCAGTTTCTCCCGTATGGTAACAGGGGTTGTACTGTAGTTCACTCCCACGGCGCATATCTGTGGACCCTTCAGTTTACGATCGTCTACCATTTAGACTTCAGTCTCCTCAAGGGATTCAATCAGCTTAGCCTTAGCTTGACTTACCTGTCCAGAGCGAATAAGATCGAGCAAACCATCGAGGTCGAGCGCTCGCTGCCATGTCTCGGTTGATACCATAATACCGTTGGCTTTTAATTCAGATCGAACCTCTTCCACTATCGCAATCAATGGCGCATATTCCTGCCCGAATTTTTCTTCCAACTCGGTGCGTATCTTGCGCGCCAGTGCCGGGCTCTTACCATTGGTAGAAACCGCCACCGTCAAATCACCCCGGCGCAGATAGGAGGGCACGATAAAATTGGATAGAGCCGGCACATCGACCACGTTGATCAGTTTCCCTTTTTCAGATGCCTCTCGGGCAATCTGCTCGTTAGCTACCGGATTGTTGGTAGCCGCAACAACTACAAAGGCTTCTTCCATGTCTCCCAACAGATACTCCCGTCGAATTACCCTGACCTTATTTTCGGCCAGTTTTTCCAGTTCGGAACACAGTTGAGGACTGATAACGGTCACCTGTGCCTCGTGATCGAGCAGCATATTTACCTTGCGCAGAGCAACGGTTCCCCCACCGATCACCACGCATCGCTTGTTTTTGATGTCTAAAAAAACCGGATAATATGACATTTTCTTTCTTTCCCTCTCCCTTCGAGGGAGAGGTTAGGTGAGGGTGAATTCCCCATTCTAATCTCTATAATATAATTCCTACTAGCTGATCTGATGCCTCTTTCGAAAGATGAGGACACCCCGATAATTCAGCCTGCCTCTTGATCAACTCAGCCGCAAACGCCATGCAGGTGGGACAGCCACATTCTTTGCAGTTGGTTCCCGGCAGGAGTTTTAACAGTCGAATCATGCTCGGTGGAGGCGCTTTCCCCGCTATGCTCGGCTCAATTTGGTTTCTCCGGTTCCAGGTATCATTGAGCATATCGATAAGGTCATCACAGATTCGTTGGGCTGCCTCCCTATCCGCAACTGGTGCGATAGCAATTTCATTTGGCCTGAACGCACACCTGAAACCCTTATCGCTGTCCCATAGTAGAATCTTTGCTTTATGATTATAGTCAGCATCATTGAGTTCGGTGTTCAAATAGGGGAAAACTTCACTAATATCATTATCGAGAGAAATTTTAACACCCCACCACGAAGCACCAGGAGTACATCCCGGTGCCTCCATTTGCATATCGAATCTTTCAATCAATTGTTCAGACATGTATCACACTCGGTATTTGACCCTTTCTTTCTTAAATTCCCGAATTGTGGACAGCATTTCATATTCTTCAATGCCAGTGTCGCTCGACATTCGGGCAACGGTATCATCGTTCTGTTGCAAGGTATTCCCATGAATCATGGTGAATATATTGTAGCGAGGCCATTGGGGGCCCGTCTGGCGTTCATAGCAGTGCGTCACCTCTTTGAATCCGGCCATTTTATAGCCCGCCTCATCGACTGAAGAAGAAGGAACCTCCCAGCATACCATAGCATTGGCCACAAACCCCGCATTCTGATGCTCGATTGAAGCCCCAAACCGTCTCATAATACCCCGTTGCTGCAGAGAACGGCAAACGGTAAGAAATTTTTCAACATCGATACCTGCACTCTGTGCCATATCATCGAAGGGGCGATTTACGAGGGGAAGCTGTTGTTGAACCTGATTGACAACTGACCGCTCCAAATCGGAAAGAGGAACCGATACCGGTTGCGGTTCCGTGGTAAGGGTATCTTCAGAATTGTTGCCATTGCCTTCCATATCGAAGAACAGGCGTATCTTGAAGAGTTTTAAAGCCGGCAACTCGAACATGGCCTCCGGGTGAACCTGTTGATCGAATTCCCGCAAGGCCTCTTTGAGATCAGCATCACCTTGAATCGCTAAAGTGAACCACAGGTTATATTGATGATCGCGCTGATAATTATGTCCCACCCCGGAATGTGAGGTGATAATCTGTGCAGCCTGTTCGATTCTCTCGTCCGGCACGCGCATCGCTACCAGCGTACTCTGATATCCAAGGGCACGGGAATTGAAGACCGGACCGAGTATGCGAGTGATCTTTTTATCCCTCAACTGCTCGACCCGATGGAGTATTTCCGGCTCACTCAGTCCGAGTCGTGAACCGAGTTCAGCGAACGGCTCCTCAGTAAGTGGGAAATCCTTTTGCATCAGGTTCACCAGGCTTCGGTCGATTTGATCCAGTTTAATATTCACTTTCTAGGCCTCACATTGTAACGCAATCGGCTGATGGATACAGTACGGTTCGGCGGCCAGGTAATTCCCTGTCTCCTCGTATGCCCGGGCTCTACAACCGCCACAGATCCGTTTGTATTCACAAACTCCACATTTGCCCTCAATCAACGAAATATCCCTCAGTTGCTCAAAAAGCGATGAATCATTCCATATTTGAGCAAAGCTTTCTTCTTTCACGTTTCCAGCTTCAACATCAAGATAGCCACACCCCTGCACTCTACCGACATGTGAAATAAAGCAGAATCCGGTACCAGCCAAGCATCCGCGCGTAATGGCATTCACCGTTCCCGGATGCCCGCCATGGCTTCCCATTGAGGTCACTCCACGCTGGTGCAATATGCGCATATAATGCGGGGCATCGGTGGGTTTGAAGAATATCCGTTCTCCCAGTTCCTGCTGCTTGTCACAAACCCAATTTAAAATTCGTTCGTATTCCTGGGGTGAAAGCTCCTCCTTGGCCAGCCCCTTTCCTCTGCCAGTGGGCACCAGCATAAAGGGATGAAATGCCACAGCACCAAGTTCCAGGGCAAGATTCAGGAGGTCATCAAGATAAGGCGCGTTCATTTTGGTGATGGTACTGTTTATTTGTATCGGGATACCGGCTTTCTGAGCTTCTTTGATCCCAGCTATCGCAGCCTCAAAAGCCCCTGATTTGCCCCGGAATTTGTCCTGCAACTCAGCCGTGGGGAAATCCAGGCTCACCCCAACTCGGGATATAGGAACCCGTGCCATTTGAGCAGCCACTTCCTTCGTGATGACCGTGCCATTAGTGCCCAATACAACCCGGAGTCCCCTGTCACTGGCATATTTGCCAATCTCGAAAACATCCGGTCGTAAAAGGGGTTCTCCTCCAGTGAGGATCAGAATGGGCGCACCCACCTTCCTAATGCTATCGATAACTTCGAAAGCCTCCAGAGTGGAAAGCTCCCCTTCGTAAACCGAATTCTCTGCCGCTGCGCGACAGTGATCGCAGTGGAGATTGCACCTGCGAGTGATCTCCCAGGCAACCAGCTGCAGTTTCGGTTCGAGTTTGTCTTTTGGTCCGTTCATTGTAATATTTACCGTAGGGATTCAAAATTTTGAATCCCTGCCATCCCGATTTCTTCATCGGTCAAATAACATGCCGGGTCTTCAGCCCATATGTCATCGAAAACCGCTTCGGCCCGTGCCCTTAAATTCCCATTGCAGATTTCCAGATACTGACACCCAGCACATCGGCCTTTAAGCAACCCCTTGCGGTCTTTCAGTCCGGCCATCACCGGATTCGAGGTATCCATCCAGATATCTCCAAAGGAACGTTCCCGAACATTGCCCACACTGAGCGACCGCCAGAACTGGTCGGGATGAACGTTGCCCACCTCATCCACCGCCCCGATGCGAATACCGGAGTTGTTGCCCCCATTGATCTGAAGGAGGTCCCTGATTTTGGTGGCACGCTGCTCATTCCGGGCCTTTTCCTTTATATATAAATACACCCCATCCGCATGGTTGGCCACCAGCAGGATCTCTTTGTTTAGTCCACGCCCGTAGAAATCCAGGGTTTTTTCACAAATAAGATCAACGACGTCCCTGGTCTCCTCATGGCTCAGATCGATATCCCGAAGGTCATTGCCCCTACCGGCATAGGCTAGATGATAGAAACAGACCCGGTCAATATTCTCCTGTTCCACCAGATCAAGAATGGCCGGGACTTCACTCTGATTGGCGCGGGTGATGGTCATCCGCAACGATACCCGTTGCCCCACCGCGATACAGTGGCGAATCCCTTGCAAGGCCGCTTCATAGGCACCAGTTTTGCCGCGGAACTGGTCATTCTGCCTGCCGATTCCGTCAAGGCTGATACCCACTTCACGGAAGCCAATTTCTTTCATCTCTCGTGCCACTTCAGGGGTTATCAGCGTACCATTGGTGGATACCACCACTCCGATTCCGTTTGCGGTGGCAAAAC
>CAZWIP010000072.1:0-1401 GCA_964634125.1 uncultured Dehalococcoidia bacterium | reverse complement strand
ATCAGCGTACCATTGGTGGATACCACCACTCCGATTCCGTTTGCGGTGGCAAAACGAGCCAGTTCCAGGAAATCTTTGCGTGCCAATGGTTCACCACCGGAAAAGAGCAGTACGGGAACATTGAATTCGGCCAACTGACGGATGAAATCCTTTCCTTCTTCGGTACTCATCTCACGATCCGCTTCCCCGATGGCAGCATCAGCATAGCAATGGATACAACTCAGGTTGCACTTTCGGGTGCAGTTCCAAACAACAATGGGTCTTGCCTCCGAAGGGGGCGATAGGTGTCCATGATGGCCATATCGAAGTTCATCACCGGGACCGATTTCATCACAGAGTAATCTTGAAACAGAAATCACTTGAGGTCGTCTCCATTGATTTGGTTTGAATTCTGATACACAGCTACCATGGCCAGTAATACTTCATCCGTGATCTGGGTAACCAGTGGTATGGCCTCAGCTGCCCTTTCGTTGAGGGCCTTTCTTTTCTTCATCAGGCCCGTAGCTGCCGTGACCAAAGGCGCACGGTGCAACATAAAGGATTCCATCGCATCGGTCAGAGAGAGATCCATTTCAACAAGGTATTTCCCAAATTCCTTTCCGGCTTCTCGGGCAAGATGGAGTGTTTCATTCCGTTTGTTAGGCTTGGATATGTAGATAATAACAATATCGTATATACCCCTTCCCATCTCCCCAAACCGGGCCTTTGATTGCGAATCCAGATTGTCGTACCAGGAAGCACCTGAAAAATGGTCTTGTGCAATCTGATGCTCCTGTTCCGGTGCAAGCTCCATCTGGGCAACCAGATCCTTAACCCCATGTATCCGGTTTTTAGCACCCATGAACCGGCGTAGTTCTGTTTCGGAATAGCGTCGGTGGCCTCCCGGGGTAATGAACGCTTCAATACGACCTTCATCCGTCCACTGACGTAAAGCTACTTCACTTACGCCGAGCATGCGGCTGGCTTGACTGATGGTCACAAGGGAAGATTGGCCATGAGACATAATTTAAAATTATCTACTAAATTCTATAAAATTCTATAATTCAGATTAACACACCGATTACTGAGATACAAGCCACTACGTTTTTTGTTATCCAATCTACTTGTACTCAGAACACACTCACACAAAATAAAAGGAGGGCCGCTTCTTCAGCGACCCTCCCTCTTTCTTTCTCTGAATCAGGCCCTTTTCGGGGCTTACTACCCGAATGGTCCGCCTTCCGAGGATCTTTATACCACCTTTCGACCTTAAATTTTAAACCTCGTCAGGTTTTTAGGCCAATTCTACGATATAATTACTCGGGCCTGATTCAGCTCCCGCTTGCCCCGCCTCGTGGCAGGGCGTTATTCATCAACTTGCCATACTCCATACAGTGCTTGAAGATTCATCGTCCACCTCCA
>CAZWIP010000071.1:0-12939 GCA_964634125.1 uncultured Dehalococcoidia bacterium | reverse complement strand
TAAAGAACTTTTTAGGCTTTGTGACTTTACCGATAAAGAAATCGAAGAGGAAGCGCCGAGGATTGAGAGGGTCTTCGATATGGCAAGCATAGCTCCTGCCGATGTAGACCGGGCCATTGAACGTTTGAACAAATACTTCTGGATGGAATCGGGAGGCGTGCGAAAGGCATGGGGTATCTGGATGAAACAGTTCCTTGATCTCGCGCTTTGCAAAGAGGAACATGAAAAGGTCGTGTTTTATACATATCCGCTTGAGCCCAGACTGGGCTGCGCCATCAATTGTGCTGGGTACTTCGCAGCGACTCCTGAGTTCGTCAACATGTTTATCCTGGGTCTGATGTTTGGTATAGCCGATCCCTACTTCAGTCTGGCCGAAGAAAATGGTATGACTCCAGGAACAGGGATGTGCGGTGCCAATAAAATGAGACTAGGAGGCTTTCTGAAAGGGCTGAATCCCATGCCCGATGTGTTTCTGGTCTCAAGTTTCTTCTGTGATAATGAGGCAAAGACGGACGAACTGATTGGGTATCACTTTCCTGGTGTGCCCAGAATCATTATTGATAATATGCTGGATTCAAATTGGCATGAATATCCTAACAATTATCCTGCCATTGAGGACCACAAGGTTAAGTATTTTAGCAGCGAACTTCGGCGATGCCTTAACGAATTAAAGGAAAACCACGGAATCAATGTTACTGAAGAACATTTAACCCAGGCTCGCATGGAACTTGCCAAACCTAACATAGCTTTCCAACGAGTGCTGGAGTGTATGAAAGCCGATCCGATACCGATTGCCAACAACAACCTGCTGCTTTTCTACATGATGATCACAAATCCTGAGCAAAGAACGATGGACGAAGGACTGGAGGCAATCAATCAACTGGCTGATGATGCTCAGAAGCGGGTAGAAAAGGGCGAGGGCGTCACGCCCAAAGATGCTCCGAGAGTAGCTTGGGCGATGCCGTGGTTCACCGATCCGACCATTAATGCCATGGTCGAAGAAGTGGGTTTGGCCCCGGTTGTTGCGCCATTTTTCTGGATTCATCCCTCAGATCTGGTAAAGAGTAAATATTCGGGATATGAGGATAGAGCTGCTGAACAGTACATGAGAATGGGGTTGACTCACAGTACCTCAGCACTGGGTTTCAGACTGTCTGAATGCGTCAAGTATTTCGATCTCGATGGTGTAGTTTGGAACGCAATGTACCCATGCCGGCCCACAGGCGGTCATCCAATGATCATCAAGAAGCTGGTGGAGGAGCAGACCGGGGTGCCTCTATTAGTGATTGAATGTGATCAGATGGATAGTAGAGATGCACCCACGGAGATGCTGCGTACCCGGATGGAGACGTTCGTCGAGATGCTCAAGATGCGCAAGGCCGCCAAAACAGTTGCATAACGGCAGGCGCGGGAGGAAAGGAAATGCGAAGGAAGATTGAGAATCCTACAGATACCCCGGTTGAAGTCTACCACTGGTGGCACGATCGTTGGTGTGAATACTTGAACGAGCATTACAAGCAGAAATTTGTTGAGGCTGGGTTAGCTGGCCTCACTTGCACAGAACGAAGTCCGGATGCCCCTGATCGGTCTGGTGGATTAAGCTATACGTTTGCCTCCGACGGTTCGGTAAAGTTTATCCCTACGCAACAGAATGCAGATGCCATTGTGGAGTATGATTCGTACGAGTTGGGAATTCGTTGTTTGGGAGATCCGAATACCAACGCAGGTGAACATATCAAAGCAGGAAGATTTCGGATGGTGAAAAGCCCGGAAGTATTTTCCAGAATGATGCCCATTCAACCGCTTATGCGGGAAGCTTTCCGGGTTGCTATTGAAGATGCTGAGAAAGAATTTGACATTGAACTACCTAAGTACGGATAGCTAACTCACTAACACAATAGCTCCGAAAGGGCACTTCTCTTCGCAAACCTTACAAAGGTCGTGGTGACGGGCAGATCGTTTGCAGCTTGACCAGTTGATTACATTGACGTTCCCGTCAGTCACCTGAAGGACTGGTGGCATCGGATCTCGATGAGTGATCCTCCCGCCTATGCTGATCGTCGAAAGTGCCCTCTCGCAGATGACGACGCAGTCTCCACAACCGGTGCATCTATCATGATCTACAACCAAGTCTGTGCCCTCAATCCTCTCGCCAGTACCTAGGGCTTCTTCGAGAGATTCAAGCGAACCGGCAAATTCTTCTTTTAGAAGATGGGAACAGTCTCTCGGGGTTTTCTGCCTGCTAAGAAGCTCAAAAGCGAAGGCAAAACATGTTGATGATCCACACTCTTTGCAATTAGTCCGAGGTAATAGCTTATAAATTTGCAGCGGTTGCAAACTTTTCTTAAGCACCTATGAGTCTCCTTTATTTAGCGTCGAGACTGGTGTGGCTTGAATATCGGTTCTATTTACTTCGGCTTCAAATCGCTGAAGATCAGACATTTGTGCTGCTGCTACATTATAACTGGTGATATGGGTGGTATATAAATTTTCCGGCATGTATCCAACTCCATCTTTGCATTCTGCAAGTATCCTCGCTCGAACCACCACCATCCCCGTATCATTCTTAATTTCAACAAAATCTCTATCACGTATGCCCAATCGATTCATATCAGCCGGAGACATCCACAAACGAGCCGAGACACGTTCATAGCTTTCACCAACTCCATCGCGTTGCATGATAGTACGTTGATGCAGATCCTGATACACCACTATAACCAGGTGTATCTTCTCGTTACTCATTGTATCTTTTCCATAAGTTGTTTGAGAATGTCCGATTCCGAGATATATCCTGTATCCTTGGCTTTGATTAGTGTCCTCTCTTCTCCATCCATAGATATAGCGGTTCCTACTGATTCAAGACCGGGCAGGCTAGTAGGAATGACTATATCCGCTGCCTGGGTAGTTGGAGTGATGAAATGGTCCAGACATATAACCGGTACATGCTGCAAAGATTGCACCACTGAGCGGGGAAGCATCGAACCGGGATCTGCACCAATTACCAGTGCGCAGTCTGCAGGTTGTGTGGTTACACGTTCCAGAAAAGGGAGTGAAGTTGCATGAATTTGGCCATCTGTGAAGTCCACGCCATTGCTGTAACCTGTTTTCTGGTACAACAGTTGGTTGAATCCCCTCAAATTTGGTTCCTCAATCATGGGTATAATTGCTATCCGGGTTGATTGGCTTAATATTTGAACCATTTCAATGAATGTATCCAAATCATTGTTTAGTGAATAGATCAGGTCCACACCGCAAAAAATAGTGCAAAAACTTGCATTCCTGATCATCTCTACCAATGCCGTAGCGTCCCTGGTACTGTCAATTCCGTTCAATTGAGATAGGATAGAAGCGATCAATGACTTATCTTCACCAGGCTCAATGATGAATACGGGACGACACATGCCAGTGAATTCGTTTTCACGATTGGAGATGCAGCTCATGGTGACATTGGGAAACCATCCGGCTTCGGTATAGTCAGAATAGGCATAATACGTAAACGTGGAAAGGTGCCTGGGGTGTGTGTGTGGTGGGTCGGCACCCCAGTAGAGCAGCAAGTCCGCATTATCCTTCACCTCAGCGAGTGAGCATGTTGGCAGCGCATCGGTGATGACCATTTCCATCACGGAACCGAAGGTGTAGGAAGAGGAATCATCAATCACTGCTCCCAGCTTTTTAGCCAGTTCAATAGCTAAAGACTGGGTTTCCAATGTGGAGCGGTCCAATCCGAAGATCATCGGGTGTTTGGCTCCTTCAAGTAAGCTCACTGCTGCTTTCAAAGCCTCATCGATAGAAACTTCATTTCCATTTACAGTAGGCAGAGTTCGTCGTTCCGGGTTCTGGGCGGCGTAGAGAAGCGTACTTCCTTTCGTACACGCGTTCCGAGTTTGAGTGATACGATCTTTATCCAGATCGACTTCGATGTCGTCGCAGAGGCAGCCACAACCGGGACACGTAAGTGTCTTGGAGACCAATTTTAACTGTCCTCCTCTTGTAATGAAGCGGGCGGCCCAAATCGCATTCTAAAGAACTGAGGCGTGTTCAATTTACCAAATTTGAAGTATTCATAAAGGCGCTGATCGCGAACTGTTCCAATAAAACACCAGATGGTCTCTTCGCTTGGATAGCAGAGCCAGAGCATGATATGTTCCCGGTCAAACTCTGTGTAATGTTTTCCGCCTGCCTCGCTCAGGAAATTAATCAAATGGAACTCACTGATGGGGGGCAAGGCAAGCACGCATTCGGCGTCATCACCGAGAACTGATTTCATCGTTCTTAGTTTATCGATATTTTTAATAACGCTCTCTAAATCGGTGCCTACAATACCAACAAAAGTGTAGATCGTATCTCCAACTTGGCAGTTTGCATAAAAATCAGGTTTTTCGGAACCAATTAAAGATGGGGGTTTAATCTCGTAGCCGGCGTATTGCAAAAATTGTCTGACACCATCCAACACTTCTTGTGCACTGAATTCATAAGCCAGTTGAGGCACAGTATGCATACGGCTGAGCATCTCAGCGCTGGTTAATTTCTTTTTCTTTTCTGTCATCGGTCAGTTCCCGGTTGATGTCATTGCGAGTGGGGAGAAGTGATCTCTCCGTATTTAATGGAGATCACCACATCGTTTTTTGGCTCCTCGAGATGGCATCCCAGTTTCGGGATGGGACTATCAACCCCGCGTGTTACCAGCTTCTTGCACCAATGTACTTGCCAGCTTTTCTATTCCTACCAGATAACTCCTTCCTTTGCCTATTTTGGCTATCTTGCCCATCAACTCAGGATCAGACGATTCCTGACTGATACATACACATGATATGGTTATCCCTCTGCGAGCCACTTTGCCAGCTTGCTGAAGGGCAAACTTTTGTGGAGACGGATGTGGTGCAGTGGCATCCCCATCAGAAATCAGGATGATGTGTTGTTTAGCCTTACCTTTAGGATGATGTTCCAGCAGTTCATATGCTTTGAGTAATCCATAACCGATATTGGTGAAAGAATTTTCCCGGAGATCAAGATCGATCACTCGTTGGGTGACCCTGTGAGCACTGCTGGTAAGATCAACGACCACTTCCCCCAGATTTGAGAAAGACACCACACCAACCCTGTCTCCATAGCGACCCGCAGCCAATGAAAGAGCGATGGCACTTTCCTTGGCAAACCAGAATTTTTGAAGCTGGTTCATGGTCCCGGAAAGGTCGATTGCCAAGACAATATCCATTTTTGTGCGAACATCTTTGGTGGTGATCATGATGTCTTCTCGGGTGATCTTTTCTCGTCGATTACGAATTGCTTCTCTGATGGTGTCCTTCAACGATACATCCCTGTATCTGTCTCCAAACCGAAAATGACGAGTGCCTATTATCCTGCCTTCACCGAAAGCCAGCTTTTTGCCTGCACTGTGCTTCCCGTATCCGTAAATATGTCCGGCCTCATCCAGCCTCGGAGTGAGCCGTTCCAGGAGTAGCGTGATACCTTTCTGACTGAGCCGCCATCCAGTTTTGCTGCGCTCTAAGATATTCTCCTGTTCCAGAAGACTGAGAGTGCGTTTGAGAGCCTCCTTCTCCATAGCCTGGCGTATTTTTTCTTTGGCTTTATGTTCTCCATCTATCTCGGCGAGTAATTCTTCGGTGATGTTGTCTGTTCCGTGGCGTTCGGGATACAGTTCCTCAAGTTGTCCGATCATTTCACCATGCAATCGGGCAAGTTGAGATTCGGGGAATCTCCGTATCCTTTTTAGCAACAAGTCGAAGGCGCCATATTTCAGAGGCCGTCTTAGTTTCTCCTCACTGGCGATCTCATCTACCAGCGCCAGAAGATCGTCTTTGGATAGCGTTACGGATTCATCTTTTCGGGGTTCTATCCCTGTAGTCTTGTCCACGATTTCGCTGATAATCTGGTCTCGTTTACCAGCTACATCAACCTCAGGACGCAGTGTCAATCGATGAGGTAGGGAAACCATGGCTCCATCTCGAAGTATTGCCTCTTCCGGTTTATCTTCGACTTGAGAGAGTGAATCGAGGAGTTCAGTGTACTTTATCATTCCTCGAGTACTAACTCCTCGTTCGACTTCGTGATGTTCTCGCGTCTCATTGACGATGTCAATCACCCGGTGGATACTCGTCTCAGGTAATGAAGAGTAGTTAAGCGTGATCTCCTTTTGTTGCTCAAAATTGTGAACATAACCCATCTTGATTACATCAAAAAAATCAATGAGATCCAGTGGCAACGTCTTTAGCGCCATCTCACTTCCGGTGGCTACCACCAGCATGTCCAGTTCGATCCGTTGCTCCAAAGCCCCTATGGAGATCGACCCTCCTTCGAGGGCATACATCACCGAGTTGAGTACTCGTTCCGGAACTCGGTCTATGAAATCGATTACAAGTATCCCTTTGTTTGCTCTCAGTAATTTACCGGGCAGAAAAGCATTGGGAGATTGAATACCATGCATAAATACAGCTTCGGGATCCATGTCTCCGATGAGGTCTTCAACAACCAACCCGGCACTTCCCTGGACTTTCACCAATCTTTCTTTCGCTGGAAGAATGATGCTTTGTAAAAGTTCACCTTGCAATTGTCGTTCGAGACACCAGGGGCACGATGGGCTTTGGGGCGAGCAATGGACAGGACAATCCTCGATGACTTCTATGTTGTCGAGCATCGCAGACAAATTGTTAATCACGGCCGTCTTACCGCTTCCCGGAGGCCCGACAACCAGGAGGTGATGTCCGCAAAGCAGGCTGCTCAGCAGAGAAGTCCTTTTATTTTGACGAACGAATAATTCATCAAAAAGGCGACTGTTTAACGTTTCTGTTCCAATATGCTTGGCGTTGGAGAAGATATCTTGCTGTAACGGAGTCACGTGATCTTACTCCGATGATGCTACTGCAGGGTGAGAGCCAGTCTCTCTGTAGTCGAGGATTTTCTGACAAAGTTGATTCACAGCGATGAAGGTAGGGGAATCTTCGGGGAAATCCATAACGGATTTACCCTCTATATCAAACTGTCCAACGAGGGGGTCATAGGGAACATATGCCGCTATTTGAAGGTCGTTCTGCTGGGCCATGTTGGTGATCAAAGGTTGAGTCTGCTCAGTAAGTTTGTTGGCTACTAACATGATCGCTTCAAACTCAATTTGCAACTCTTGAGCCAGATCACGAATCCTGGCTGCAGTTTCGATAGCATTCTTCGTTGGTTCTGCCACAATAAGCATGATGTCCACATCTCTGGTTGTATACCGGCTCAGATGTTCCATGCCGGCATCGCAATCGACGATTGTGAAATCATAACTCCTCGCTCTGCTATCGAGCACCTGTCGGACAATGTAGTTCACGGGACAATAACAACCTTGACCTTCAGGGCGGCCCATTACGAGTAAATCGAATCGGGGGAATTCTTCAATGGCTTCATGTGTCGCCATTTCGAGGGATTCTTGTTTGTGCTTACCTGCCTCGCTGCGGGCCGGTGCGCTGAGGATTTCCTCACGGGTGTCACCTACTGTTTTGGATACCGTTACTCCCAGCGCATTGGGAAGATTCGAGTCGGCATCACCATCAATAGCCAGCACGCTTCCGATTTCTGAAAAACGCCTGACTAGGAGTGCAGACACAAAGGTCTTACCTACCCCACCTTTGCCCGTAACTGCAATCGTAAGACCTCCAACCATACAGACTAACCTTTCAATACATCTTTGACCAGTTCATTGATAAGATCGAAGGGGCTTTCATAAAATCTGGATTCCGGGGATGGTTTGATTCGACTCGCCATCGTGGAGACTGCTGCTTTTCGGATATCTTCCACAATTGCTTGAGATCTATCGTTCAAAATGGCCATTGCTTGTACCTTTTCATAAAGAGATAGGCTCGCTCGGACGCTGGCAGGCTGCTCCAGTTCGCTAAGCCAGGGATCCTCCCTTGTGCTTCTGACCAGATTAACAATTGAACTGAGAACGTCTTCGTGGACTTCAATACTATCCATTTTAAAACCATACTTTAAGATGATCTCAGTTTCCTTTTCCGAGGATTCGGGATATCCCATTTTGACTACATCAAATCTATCCAGGAGAACGTCAGAAAGTTCCTCGACCCCGGCACGTTCCCTGGGGTTCATTGTGGCGATCATCATGAAATCCGCAGGATAGTCCACATCATATGGTCCGATTGTAGCAATACCTTCTTCTAATACCTGAAGTAATGCATTCTGCAGTTTCTCTGTAACCCGGTTCAGTTCGTCGAAGAAAACGATACCTCTGTTTCCTTTAAGTAGTTTTCCCGGTATGAAAGCCCGATAATCCTGAGGGCCATACTTGAAGGCTTGAGTTGGGTCGATGTCCCCCAGCAGGTCCTCCGCCGTAAGGTCCGGAGAGCCTTGCAGCCGCACAAATCTCCGTTCTCCTGCGATAGATACGGATTCCAGTTGCTCACCTTCGGCAACCTTGGCTGTGCATCGTGGGCAGACCGGTGACTCCGGGTTACAGTGGTAGGGGCAATCCTTTACTACATCAATCGGGGGCAGTCCGGCGGCGATGTGTTTGGCCAGGGTTGTCTTGCCTACCCCGGGTGGTCCTTCGATCAACACGTGATGACCGGCAAGTAGTGATGCAAGGATCTTCTCCTTTACATCATCCTGCCCGATAATTACCGAAAGGATATCTTTCCCCTCACATTTGGAATCGAGAATGGTTTCTTTTAATCCTTCAATCATCGCACTATATATCTCACAAAAAGGGTGTTTTTGTCTCATCAAGTGAACTTTCTCAGATCATGCCGTGTGAGGTGCCAGCAAAGAAAGGGAAAGCTTCTTTAAATCCAATATCATCATGACTTCAGCGCTCGTCACGTTGAGAATTCCGCCCAGGTCATGCCTCACGAATTCAGATAATTCCGATGAACTATGGAAGAGAGTCATGATGATGATATCATGGCCACCAGCCGTTATTGCCACCATGTGCACGTTCGGATAGGATGATAACCTATCTGCCACCTCATCGATTTCCCTCGGAGAGACATTGATGCCAATCAATGCGTTGGTCTGAAAACCCATGACTCGCGGGCGACAAAGGGCAATTACTTTAATAACGCGGTGTTGCAAGAGACGTTGGAGCTTTGCATGAACCGTTGGCCTACTCATATTGAGCTTTACGGCGAGGTCTAATACTGACTGCCTCCCATCACGTTCCATTTCGGCGATTATCTGCATATCGGCTTCATCGAGCTGGGGATACAGTTCGCCGCTTGTGTACCCGTCGCCCGCTGGCTGATAGAAATTGTCATCCGCTGCAAGATAGGTGAACGATATTTTCCTCATCTCCAGAGCGATCATCGTCTCAGTGCCCACGATCCCGGGTATCTGACTGAGCTGCTCAACTAGAAAAGTGGACAACTCCGCCGAGTCACGGAATAAGGCCCAGATAAGTATGTCGTTCCGACCGGCCAGGGTTGCTACCAGACTAACGCTTTGAAAAGATGCCAGTTGATTGGCAACTTCGCTTATCTTCTTCGGTTGGACCTTGATACCTGTCAGTATCTGCGTTTGGTATCCTAATGCAGGCGGTGCAGCTAAAGAAACCACTCTAATGATACGGTCATCAAATAGCCTCTGCAATTTTCTTGCCGCCACGGGCCTGCCGACATGAAGCCTCCTAGCCAACTGAGAGATCGATTGTCTCCCGTCGGTCTCCATTTCTTTTATTATTTGCAGATCCAGTTGATCCAGTTCAGGATAAGAATCACCACTCATGATTCCCCTCCACCAGTCAGCAAGTGGATTGAATGCTTCGGTATTGTCTGCAACAGAGCCCTGGTGCAAGATGGTCGGCTGTCCGGTTTTGCGTTCTGTGAATTGTTCTGTTTGTAACATGTTACGACAGTCCGCCTTGGCCCGTCAATCTTGCGCTGGATTATTGTTTATCAACTTTTATGATAGTCGTGTTATATTTTTAACATATTATCATTATATTGTCAATTGACATTGACATATTAAACCATTTATGGTACAAGTTTTAACAGACTGTAATATTGTGCAAAGGCTTCAGGGACAAAAAGTTTTTTCGCTCTTGAGAATGGAGGTTTATAGTGCAAAATGGAAAATATGATGTCGTTGTTATTGGATCGGGTATAGGCGGGATTGTTTCTGCTGCGCTGTTAGTGAGATCAGGTTACAAGACACTATGTATCGAAAAACGCCCAAGGTTAGGCGGAAGATTCTCAACCAATGAAATTGATGGATTCAAGCTTCCCACAGGTGCCCTATTTGTTCATAAGTCGGGTGAGTTCACCAGGGTGTTGAAGGATCTGGGTCTGTTCAATAAGCTGGAGCTGAGAGACTGCCCGGATCTTGTAGCTAAGATGAGCGGAAAAGACCACCATTTCGCCGGCAAGGGACGACTACGAATGATGATGGATATCCTGTTAAAGACAGATGCTGCGACAGGAGAAAAGGGAAAGCTCGCGGCTGCTGCGGGTAAGGAAATGATGGGCCAGAAACTGATGAACGCTTTTCGAGTAGGTACTTCCGGTAAAGACAGAAATGCTTACTCCATGACAGTGCGTGACTGGCTTAACCAGTACACTGAAGACAAACAGGTCCATGAACTGTTTGACTCCTTCTGCGCCGGCTACGCCATGGCTCGTGAGTGGGAATTGCCTGCAGGTGAATTGTTCGGAGTAATGGCTAAAACAGCAGGAATGACCGATGTCTGGATGGCAGTACATGGAAATATCACCATAGTTGAGGAATTGGCAAACGTAATACGTGAGAACGGAGATGTGTGGGACAACGCACCTGTTAAAGAAATCATTATGAAAGGCAAGCAAGTTCACAGTGTTATCGTCAAGCATAATGGCAAGGATGAGGAAATAGAGTGCAATATCTGTATTAGCGATATCGGTCCCAAGGAAACAGTAGCCATCACCGGCGCAGAGCACTTCGGTGATGAATATATGAGAGAGTGTCGTGTCAAATTACGCTCGCATCCTTTTGTATTCGTCTTCATTGCCAGTGATATCCCGCTCTGTGCCAAGGAAGGTCAGCATTGCACCTACATGGTAACGGGCGCTCGCAGAATCCAGGGTTGTGTACCGATGACCAACACCTGTCCGGAGCTAGCACCGGAGGGACAGCACTTCCTCTATGTCGTCGGCGAACCGCAGTCCAGCTTATTGCCTTTCGATGAAGAGCACGAGAAGAAACTCATCATGGAAGATATTCACGAGTTCTTCCCGGATTTCGAGAAACATGGCCGAATAATAGATTATGAGCCACGCAATATCGATCATGACCTGCCAGAAGGGCGAACCTGGCAGACAATATCATATTTTGTGCCACGTGAAACACCGATAAAAAACATGTTCATGGTAGGGGACGCATGTCAGTCACCTGGCCTGATAGGGACCTCCGGCTGTGCCGCAGGCGCAATGGATGTTGTAAATATCATTAAGAAGAAATTCAAACCAGCACAATGAGGCAGTTCTTCCTCGCCTGTCTGACGAGGGTTTGCATACTATTAACCTAAAAAATAGTAAGGAGGAAATAATGGCGGACTATTCCCCAATCTGGAACTACTGTGATCAACAGCAATGGATAAGTCGAGTGGGAAGGGGCAAACTGCCTCCCCTAATCATCTCTGTAGCCATCACCGGAGGAGTAGCGGGTAAAGAGATCAACCCCAATCTCCCGGAAACTCCGGAAGAACAAGCCCAATCAACTTACGATGCTTACAATGCAGGCGCCACTTATGTTCACGTTCATGCAAGAACGGTAGAGAATCCGAGTATTGGCAGTGTCGAGATCGAGGACTACCTTAATGTGAACCGGCTCATTCGGGAAAAGTGCTCGGATATCATCATCAACAACACCACTGGCGGAGGCCAAGGTGCCGATCAGTCTAAAGCCATGAATCCGGTCTATGCCAAACCGGAAGTAGCCAGCCTAGATTGTGGTCCGCTGGCAGTGAAATTCACAATACCAAAGCGTCCCGAAGTTGGTCGCATGGAAGATATCATGCTGGATACAGTGGCAGGTTTTGGCTTTGGTTCGACAGAGAAGTATGCACAGGCAATGCAGGATGAAGGTGTTAAACCTGAAATTGAGGTATGGCATCCGGGGCAGTGGTGGCTTGTTCAAAACCTGATTGACAAAGGGCTTGTAAAGCCACCGTACTTGATTCAATGTGTTATGGGATTCCAAAGCGGTTGTTATGCTACACCCAAGGATCTCATCTATATGATGGAGACAGCTCCTCAGCCCTGTAATCTCAGTGTAATTGGTGTAGGTCCGTTCCAACCTGCCATGGTTGGCATGGGTATCATGCTTGGTTTCAGCTCGGTGAGAACCGGAATGGAAGACAACGTTTATATAAGCAAGGGCAATCATGCTGAAAGCAATGCTCAACTGGTAGAGAAAGTTGTCAGGATGGCCAGGGAATTCGGAAGAGAAATTGCTACTCCTCAACAGGCGAGGGAAATCCTCGGGCTATCAGCGACACCAACTAAATATGATTAGAAAAGAAATTGCTCTAACAAAAGACAATCGGCGTAATATCGGCGGTACATCAGACCAGAGAGGACATCATGCCAGTGAGCAAGCTACTGTGGGAACCATCTGAAGAAACAAAGAAGCAGGCCAATATCATGCGATTCATTGATTCCGTCAATCGAAGGCATGAGATGGCATTGGAGTCATATGACGATCTGTATCAATGGTCAATAGATAACGTACCGGAGTTTTGGGCAGCTGTTTGGGATTTCACGGGCATAAAAGCCTCTCGTGGCTTCAATACGGTGGTTGATGATTTAAGCAAATTTCCAGGAGCTAAATGGTTTGAGGGTGCTAGACTGAATTTTGCTGAGAATCTGTTGCGATACAGGGATGATCACGTTGCCTTTATATTTAGAGGTGAAAATCTGAAATCTGTAACGATTACATATGAGGAATTATATGATTCCG
>CAZWIP010000070.1:0-13091 GCA_964634125.1 uncultured Dehalococcoidia bacterium | reverse complement strand
GAGTCTTTTCGGGAAAGGGCGAAGGATCTCGTGCTGAGCAGATGAAGCCATGTCATTCTTCGCTACACTCAGAATGACATGGCATTTGGTGATGTTTTTGGATTGTGACACAGTCTCTCCGATCCGGAATCCATCCCCCTCAATCCAATGTCATTCCCGATTTCTCGGGAATGACATTGGTAGGGTCTATTGTCTGAAAACGTATCTCTGACGTTCATTTTAGATGCGATTGCCCTGCAAATTGGGGCCGTCTGATTGACGAACGAGGCTTTTTTGTGCTATACTTTATATAAAGTTGAAGGTCGAGAGCATCGACAGAGGAGGTGGCTCAAATGACACTTCACAAGCTATATGGAGTATGGCTAGTCACTTCATAAAGCCCTGCCAAGAGAGCAGGGCGTGTAGATTTGAACCGAGCCCGCCTAATAGATAGTTGGGGGAGCAAAGGTCAGGTCAGCGAACCCCACTCCGGGAGTAAACCCGGGAAGGGTACGGTTTAAGGTCAAGTTATTTAAGAGGGTCTCCGAAAAGGGGCCCTCTTTTTTGTTGCAAAATTGATTGATCATCGTGAATGTTTACTCTCCATATTTGTTCCCCTATAATGTAGCTGATGAAACAAATCCTTGCTCCCATAGTTTCCAACTCTGAGATCATACCCGATATTCACCTCATTCGGATTGAAGCTCCTCAGATTGTTGCTGAAGCTCGTCCAGGGCAATTTATCACCGTTTGTTGCGGCGATGATGTATTACTCAGGCGGCCTTTGAGTATTCATCGAATAGAAGAGGGACAGATTGCTTTATTATTCGCTGTTGTGGGTCAGGGAACTGATTGGCTTGCCAATCGGAAACAAGGAGAGTCCCTGGATATTATGGGACCTCTGGGGAATGGTTTCAATGTTCATCAAAGTACTCACAATCTTCTATTAGTTGCCGGAGGAATAGGTATTGCACCTTTGGTGTGCCTGGCTGAAAGGGCTGTGACCGATGGCCTTTCAGTGAAGCTTCTTGTTGGATCAGCGACTGCTTCACAGCAATATATCGAGGTTGATGGAGTTGATGTTATCCAAGTGACTGAAGATGGTTCGCTGGGAGAGAGGGGAATGGTTACCGATATTCTATCATCAATTTCCGGATGGGCCGATCAGGTCTTTGCCTGTGGACCAATCGCTATGTATCGTACCATGATAGAAATGAGTGCTGAAATTGGGAGTAAGCCGGTCCAGATTCTACTGGAGCAAGTGATGGGTTGTGGAGTGGGTGCCTGTCGTGGTTGTGCCATACCGACATATCAGGGGATGAAGATGGTATGCCAGGATGGTCCGGTTTTCGATCTTGCAGAGATAAAGTGGGACGATGTTGTTTCACCCGGTATAACTCAGTTCAGAGAATTGAGTTGACGATGATTGATTGTTCTCGATTTGCCCCCACCGAGACCAGGTCCACTGGGCATCCTACGATTTCCTCTATTCTCTTTACATATTGCTGAGCTGTTTCGGGAAGATCAGTAAAATTACGAATATCGCAAGTTGTGGTCTGCCAGCCGGGCATCTCTTCATATATAGGTTGACATTTCTCCAGCATGTCGATGTTGACCGGAGGTGTTTTGAGAATGTTACCCTCTACTTCGTAGCCGGTACATATCTTAACCGTCTGACACGTATCGAGGATATCAAACTTGGTTACAACTATCCCCGAGAAACCATTCAACCTGGCACTGTATTGCGCGGCTACACCATCGAACCAGCCACAGCGTCGTGGCCTGCCGGTTGTGGTTCCATACTCCTTTCCCCTTTCTCTGATTTCCTCGCCTGTGGTGTCTGTCAGTTCTGTCGGAAAAGGACCACCCCCAACCCGGGTAGTGTAGGCCTTGAATATACCGATTAGCTTGGTGATTTTCATTGGACTTAATCCCATTCCCAGGCACGCACCCCATGATGTTGGAGGCGAAGAAGTGACGTAGGGATAGGTCCCGAAATCGATATCCAGCATAGTACCCTGAGCTCCCTCAAGGAGAACGGTAGAGCCGCTGTCTATCGCCTCGTTTATCATAAGGCTGGTCTCTCGTACGAAGGGTTTCAGTCGTTCAGCATAACCACAGTATTCCTCGAAAATTTCATCGAATGAGAGAGGACTCGCTCCGAAGACTTTGGTAATGATATGGTTCTTGAATTCCAAAAACCCGCGAAGGCGCTTCTGGAATAGGTTTCTATCGATCAACTCCCCCATGCGAATTCCTCTTCGTGCAGCTTTGTCCATATAAGCTGGACCGATGCCTTGTTTGGTGGTGCCTATGGCACTATCACCACGGGCGGTCTCTTCAAGTTCGTCAAGGTAAGGGTGATAGGGCATAATCAGATGAGCTCGATCACTAATGTACAGTCGGTCAACATTAATACCTCGCTGCTGAAGCGACTCGATTTCACTAATGATAATCTTAGGATTTATAACCACGCCGTTGCCGATTAAACAATCTGTGGCAGGATGGAAAATACCGGAGGGTACAAGGTGGAGTTTGAATTCGCCTTGCGAATTAACCACGGTATGTCCGGCATTGCTTCCGCCGGAATAGCGTGCCACAATATTTGCTTTTTCTCCTAAAAAGTCAACAATTTTGCCTTTTCCCTCGTCTCCCCACTGTCCCCCGATAATCGCTACTACTGACATTCGAGTACCTCTTCTACCCTAAACCTTTTGGGTTTTTATCTTTTTCGTAATTAACTTGTGCTGTTTTATGCTAACGGGCATGACAAAACGGAGAGGGTGGGATTCGAACCCACGGTACCCAAGGGTACACGCGCTCTCCAGGCGCGCCTGATCGACCACTCCAGCACCTCTCCATAATAGTCACTTAAAATATATCAGAAACCTGTTCCCAGCCCAAAAGCGGAGGAGGTGGGATTCGAACCCACGGTAGCCAGAGGCTACACCGCTTTTCGAGAGCGGCACCTTAAACCACTCGGTCACCCCTCCCAAACGCTCGATTATACCATTCAGTCAGCCTATTGACAACCTCAGTAACGCTATTGTAGTATGCTAAATGAAAATCATTTTCATTTAGCTTTTAAGAATGAGACCCACTGAAAAGAAACTGGTTGCGACGCTGTCCCAGAATGGTTATAAACTCACAGCGCAGAGGCGGTCGGTACTGGGTGCAATAGTCAGTAGCCGCGAACATTTGACACCTGCTGCTGTGCATGAGCGAGTGAAGCAAGATAACCCTCGTGTTGGACTGGTAACTGTTTACCGAACCCTGGAATTGTTTTCTGAGCTTGGGCTAATTTGTCGGGTGCATGGAGAAGGTAAATCACAAAGCTATACGTTAGCGCCTACCGGTCACCATCACCATATGATTTGCTCCGAATGTGGTGCTGTAGCCGATTTTACCGATTGTGACCTCAGTGACCTCGAAGAAAGATTATCGCAGGAAACAGGTTTTGAAATCGAGGGTCATATGCTGGAATTTTATGGACACTGTGGCAACTGTCGGAGCCAGGTAGCTATCAGTGACGGAATATTAATATGATCGATGGGATAGTAAGAAAACCCAACGAATTAAGCCAACTGTTTCGAATCGCTTTGATGCTGATTTTAATCGTAGCTTTGGGAGCTATGATCGTGGCATGTGATGATGACGGAGAGGATGATAAAAATGAAAAACCAGGTATCGTGGTTACCCTATTACCGCAAGCTGAGTTCGTGGAGAAAATCGGTGGGGATAAGGTTGAAGTCACTGTTATGGTGCCACCCGGAGCAAATGTTCATACATATGAACCGACCCCTGGACAGATGGCGACTCTTGCCAAAGCGGAGCTATATGCCAAGGTAGGTTCCGGCGTCGAGTTTGAGTTGGCATGGATGGATAACTTAGTGGACCAGAACAAGGATATGCTTGTTGTTGATTGCTCAAGGGGGATCACACTTATTGAAATGAGTGCGTCTCATGAACATGAAGACGAAGAGGGTGAGCACGAAGATGAAAGTAATCATCATCAAGAAGGGATGGACCCGCATATATGGATGTCTCCCAAGAACGCTATGATGATGGTAGAAAACATCTGTGATGGACTGGTCCAGGTCGATCCCACTAACAAAAGCTACTATGAATCCAACAGGGATGCTTATCTAGAAGAGCTATCACAACTCGATCGGGACATAAAAGATGGTTTAGCAAGTATAACGAAGCGAGTCTTTATGGTGTATCATCCTGCTTTCGGATACTTTGCTCATGAATATGAACTTAAGATGCTTCCTATCGAAGAAGAAGGCAAGGAGCCAACAGCGAAAGGATTGACCCTTCTCATTGATGAAGCAAAGGAACATAATATCAAAGTCATTTTCGCTGAACCTCAATTTGATCCCAAGAGCGCCGATGTCATAGCCGACGAGATTAATGGCACGGTAATACTCATCGATCCGTTATCAAATGATTACACGGTTAATATGCGGTCAATCTTGAGTGAAATGGTTAAGGCGATGGAGTAGACATGGCTCATGATAATGTAGTTACACTCGATGATATCTGGGTTCAAAACAATGGTGTCCCGATTCTTAAGGGTATCACTATGACAATCGAACAGAATGATTTCCTCGGCATAATTGGCCCGAATGGGGGTGGCAAGACCACGCTGCTGAAAGTGATCCTAGGACTGATCAAGCCAAGTCGCGGAAAGGTTCGGGTCCTGGGCGATTACCCGAAAAAGACCCGGAATCGTCTTGGGTATATACCCCAGCACAACCTTTTCGATCGCGAGTTTCCCATAAATGTATGGGATGTTGTTTTGATGGGGCGAAATGGCCGCACTGGTACATTTCATCGATATGATGATGACGATAAAAATGCTGCCCAGCAAACTTTAAAGACAGTAGGTATGGTTAATTTCAAAGACAGACAGATCGGGAAGCTCTCCGGAGGGGAGCAACAGCGAGTTTTCATTGCAAGGGCGCTGGTAGCTGAGCCTGAAATACTGTTACTTGATGAACCAACGGCCAGTGTCGATCCCGCGATGCAAACGGAGTTCTATGAAATACTCGATGAACTGAAACAACGAATGGCTATCGTACTGGTGTCTCACGACATCAGTGCAGTATCGGTTCATGTAGACAAGATTGCCTGCCTTAATCAAGAACTATTTCATCATGGTTCCGGGGAAATAGAGGCCGAAGTATTGGAAGCTACTTATAAATGCCCGGTACAGATGATTACACATGGGGATATTCCTCATCGGGTACTAAAAGAGCATTAGCTTATGTGGGATGCGCTCCAATATGATTTCATGCAGAATGCCGTGCTGGCTGGATTGCTGGCTTCGGTTGCCTGTGGGATTATCGGTGTTTACGTTGTAGTGAACCGAATTGTCTTCATCAGTGGCGGTATTTCACACACGGCCTTTGGTGGAATTGGGCTTGGGTATTATGCGGGTATTGATCCGGTTATGGGAGCGTTGTACTTCACTATAGCGGCTGCTCTTGGAATTGGATTTCTCGCGAAAAACAGCAGGTTGGCAGAAGATACCGTGATTGGAATTGTGTGGTCTATGGGTATGGCCCTGGGGATTCTTTTCATCGGCCTCACGCCAGGTTATACTCCAGACCTCATGAGTTATCTTTTCGGAAGCATTTTAACTGTATCGGATTCGGACTTAGTGCTGATGCTGATTCTCGATGTTGTGATCCTGACCGTAGTAGCAGCATTATACAAGGAATTCCTGACGCGTTCATTCGACGAGGAATTTGGTACGGTTGTCGGTGTGCCGGTTCATGCCCTGTATTATATTCTACTCATAATGATTGCGCTGACTGTTGTATTGCTGATCCAGGTTGTCGGAGTGATTCTGGTGATTGCCCTACTCACTATACCGGCTGCCATGGCCCGGCAGTTTACCTTCAACCTGAAAAAGATGATGATACTGGCGATCTTTTTCGGCGCAGTGATTACGTTCGTGGGACTATGGCTTTCCTACGAATTCGATGTTGCCTCAGGCGCTACGATTATCCTGTTTGGAGGCGGGCTTCTTTTTTGTATTCTCGGTATTTCCAAGTTAAAGGAGAAGATGAGGGAAAACAAAATGTTGGGATCTCAATAGTGAATCACACCTTGAACAATCTGAGGAAAAGATTTTCAATGGTATTTGTCCCTCAAAGGTAGAGTCTGCCCCATCTCAATCGCTCCAAAACCATACTTCTTTCTAATCTGGTCAATTGCCTTATCAAGATAAGCTAGTCTTATTTCTGAACCATCCAGCATATCAAGCTGTTTCTCCGGTCCCACCAGATTTGAGACTCCGATACCTATAAGTCGCACCGATTGTCTGCGCTGAGATAAGCATTTATCTAAAAGCTCTGATCCGATGTTGAAGACAACTTGATCGTGGTCGGTGGGTTGTTTCTGAGTTTGACTGCGCGTGATGGTATCAAAGTCAGTGTATCTGAGCTTCAGTGTCACGCATCTGGCCTGTTTTCCTTGATTCCGTAAGTCAGCCCCAACCTTCTCAGTCAGATAGCGCAGCGTTGCTTTAAGCAAGCGGAGATCCAGTGTATCCTGAGCGAGTGTGCTCTCCCGGCTGATTGATTTGACCTCACCATATGGTTTGACTTCTCTATCATCGATTCCACTGGCATGGCGGTGTATCACTTCGTCAAAAACCCCGAAGTTCTCTTTCACAAATGAAACGGGTAAATCAGCCAGTTGCCCGATTGTAGACACGCCGATTTTCTTCAAAGCTTGCTGCATCTTCGGACCCACTCCGGGCAGGTCTTTTACCGGCAATGGAGCAAGGAACTCTTTTTCTGTGCCGGGGGTAACTTCGGTGAGTCCATCGGGTTTAGAGAAATCGGAGGCCACTTTCGCTACGACTTTGCATGTCGCTATTCCAATCGAAGCCGTGATCTCCAACTCTTCCCGGATTCGGGATTTGATGCGATGGGCTGTCTCGCGGATTGGGCCATAGAGAGGTTCGAAGCCAGTGAGATCGAGAAATGCTTCGTCAAGTCCGCCCGGTTCAAGATCAGGACTAAATTGGGCAAGGATATCCATAAATTTGGCTGAATAGTCCCGGTAGATGGAAAAACTGCCCGGTATGAAGATTGCGTGGATGCAAAGTCGGCGGGCTGTGGCAATGGGCATACCGGCATGCAAACCGAACTTCCTGGCTTCGTACGATGCGCAAGTCACCACTCCGCGGCTGTCCGGGTGTCCCCCGACAACTACCGGTTTGCCTTGTAGGTCAGGGTTCAGTACCTGTTCTACAGAGACGAAGAAGGCATCGAGATCAATGTGGAGAATTTGCCGTACCATTGTTCTGTAAATAGTTATCAGCTATCGGCTATCAGTCTTCCCATCCCCTCTCGAGAGGGGACCGAGGGGTGTGTCCTTCGCATAAGCATTGATTTTCATCCTTTGCTGGTGCTGATACCCATCAGCGTGGCGAATTGCTACGAGTCATCCGATTTAATAGTACCGTTTTCAACGGTAAATCTCGCGGCTTGAGAAAGGAAATCCGGGGGAAATCGATCAGGATCGGTTGCGGTCACAAGTACCTGCTGATACTCACCGATAGCATCAAGCAGATGTTGCCTCCTCTGTGAATCCAGTTCCGAAAGGACGTCGTCGAGCAAAAGAACAGGCATTTGGTCCGTTTGTGCAAGCATGAAGCTGACCTCGGCCAATTTGATTGAGAGTGCGATGGTTCGCTGCTGTCCCCTTGATCCGTATGTGCCCATGTCGATGTCATTGGCCAGGAACCGTAGTTCATCCCGATGAGGCCCGATCAAGGATTGCCCTCGAGCCAGTTCCTTCTCACGGGCAGCGATTAATGCCCTATTGAACGCTTGCTCAACATCATTGATAGTCTCGAATTTCGCTGTTTCAGGAGCAATGTTGGGTTGATATCGCAAAGCCAGGGTCTCTTTCCCACCACTGAGTTGATCATGTATGGGATTGGATAGATCGCTAACTTTAGAAATGGTCTCGTTTCGTTGGAAAACAATATAGGTTCCCAATTTAATCAACTCATCATCCCAGAAAGCAAGCTCGTCCAAGTGGGCGTTTCCCGCAGCTATTTGGCGCAACAGGTGATTTCGTTGACCCAACACTTTGTTATAACGTTGCAGGTTTCTGAGGTATTGGGGATCGACCTGTGAATTAGTGATGTCAAGGTGACGCCGTCGCAATGATGGTTCACCGCTAATAAGATCGATATCCCGTGGGCTGAACATCACCATGTTCAATTGGCCAACAAGGTCAAATGCACGGCGGGCAACGCCATTCACGCGAATATGTTTTTGGATGGGAACCGAGATTGCGCTGTCCTCAAAATGAACGGATCGAGGGCGCAGGATTATCTCAAGCTGAACATCGCGTTCGTTCCTGTGAACATCTGCAGAGATTCGAGCGAAAGGGAGCTTCTCTTGAAGCGCATTCCAGGTGACAAGTTCCTTATCGGGAACTGAGCGGGAAAGCCTTGCTGTAGCGAGAAGACAAATAGCCTCCAGAAGATTTGTTTTACCCTGAGCATTAGCCCCCTGAAATACCGAGATTCCGGGTGGGATTTCGAACTTCAGTTCATCGTAGTTACGGAAATTGGTGAGTTCCAGACGTTGAATGTGCATGAATGCCTCTGGGGAGACTGTATCTTTTGTCAATATACGTGTCAAGGTTTTCGGAGGATCTGGTGGAAATATAGATGTTGGATTATCCTAATAGAGTGAAATTGAGTTATCAGGCATCGCTGCCATCAGTCTTAGCGAGGTATTTCTCGATGGCTTTTCCCAACTCTGCCGGCTTGAACCCATACGGTCCCAAGCCTCCGGCATAAACCACTCTCCCATCCAGTCCCGTCAGGTAGAGACGTGTGGGGAAGGCCGCGTACGCTTTGTTGACAGCGTCATCCATCTCGTCGATGTACGTCCTAACGCCATAATTCAGAGCAGTCTCGCACTGTCCCGCGACCGCTCGCCGTTCCTCTATCGTCTTCGGATCGTAAATATTTGTGGCTACTTTGGAGCGAGTAAGCTTGAGCATTAATCCTATTGCGCCTTTGCCGAGCCACCAGCCATCTATCGGATGTGCTTCACGAATGTAGACGACCAGAAACTGGACCCGATCATGGTATTTTGCATATAAATCCGGCAGACTCACGGTCCTATCGGCGAATGGTGGTCAAGTGAAGCTGCCGAAGATTAGAGCCACCGGTTTCTGTTCCCGGAATTCGGAGAGCCAAACGGGATTCTCACCGTTTACGTCTCTCAGTTCGAAATCCGGAGCAACGTCACCGGCCTTGGGCGCAGATGCATCCAGTTCTTTTTGCCGTTCTCTGATTCTCTTCCACTTGCGAAGAATTTTGATCATTACAGCACTCTTGGTTCGGATATCAAAACGAGTCTACGTCCCACGATAGCATTCTCGGCCGAGAGAATGTAAGTGGAGCATAGCTGATTTCACTTGTTTTTACAATCTAATTGTTCTGAAAATCGACCTATCTGCATGTTATTCCGGCCCCCGATCCGGCCATCCACCTTCCCTCACCCCGTGAACAATCCAGCATTTATATGCCCACCGCCCACCCAGAGGTTAAACTGGGGGGAGACCCCCAGACCCCCACCAGAGGGAACTTCCTTTGGAATATGTATTTAAAATTCAGTAAAATACACAAAATCTGATATCCAGAGGATGAATTACGTTCAATTTAGCTACGAAATGGGACCTCAACCGTCTAGCTAGGGAGCCATATTTGCACCTCAAATTGGGGGGTTCGGAGGGCTCAAATAGAAATTCGAGTGTGCAAACTCTTGACATTTACCTATAAAGTAGTATATCCTTCACGGCAAAGGAGGTGTAGCTATGCAAGCATACTGCATGAAGTGCCGAGCCAAACAGGAGATGAAAAGTCCCAAGAAAATTACCATGAAAAATGGTAAGCCGGCTACTCAGGGTGTATGCCCGAAGTGCGGCACTAAAATGTTCCGAATTGGAAAGAGCTAGGCCTGTAAATACAACTTTACGAATACGATAAATGAAAGGATGAGTACCCCCGATGGCCAGTAGGTATCGGGGGTACCGTCATGTAATGGAATCATCAAGAAAGCCCTGGAGATGGCAGGAGGGTGAGTATACCGTAACTCGCACTCTGCCCTGGTCAGGACCGGGTTGTCACAATCAGTGTGGCATCCTTGTCTATAGCAAAGATAATACTGTTGTGAAAGTTGAAGGGGACCCGGATATCCCCTTCAATGAGGGCCGGCTTTGTGTTCGATGCCTTTCCTTACCCAAAGTGGTTCACAGTCCCGATAGACTGACACATCCCCTTAAACGCATTGGTGAGCGTGGCGAAGGGAAGTGGGAGAAAATTACTTGGGATGAAGCCTACGATCTCATTGAAGAAAACGTACGGCGAATTCAAACCGAATATGGTCCCGAAGCTATCACTGTCCTTACTGGCACGGGAAGAAACATATCTCACATTCTGGCCAAGCTTTGCTACTCTGCTTTTGGCAGCCCCAACATGTCCCCGGCTTTTTTCAGTGGTGTTGCCTGTTATGCTCCAAAGCTACAATTGATGCTGGCCACTTTCGGCGGATTCATCTGGGCCGATTGTTCTCAGATGTTCGCCGATAGATACGATAATCCCAACTGGGTGCCGCCCAAGGTCATGATCATCTGGGGGAATAATCCGGTAGTGTCGCATCCGGATTCCTTTATGGGATATTGGATTGTCGAGTGCATGAAGCGTGGGACGAAGCTGATCGTAATTGACCCCCGACTTACCTGGCTGGCTTCACGGGCAGAGGTCTGGCTGCAACTTCGTCCCGGAACCGATCCGGCGATTGCTCTGGGATTGATCAACATCATTATCAGCGAAGGTATCTACGATAAGGAATTCGTTGAAAAATGGACAGATGGATTTGAGGCCCTGAAGGAACGAGCCGCTGAGTATCCTCCCGAGAGGATCGAAGAGATCAGTTGGGTGCCCAAAGAGAAACTCATAAAAGCCGCAAGGTTATATGCCACCAGCAAACCGGCAGCGATTCAATGGGGTGTGGCCATGGAACAGCACCAGGCAGGAATGTCGACTTTGCTGGGTGTGCAGAATCTGTGGGCCTTGACGGGAAATGTTGATGTGCCAGGTGGGAATATTATCAATCGACCCGGTGTGGAATACGCTAACCTCCCGCCGTTTGCATGGGGCATAGAAGACGTTCCCCGAGATACCTTGCGGAATACCATAGGTTCCGAAGAGTTTCCTTTCTACAAAGGTGCGCAACCTGATCTGACCGCTAAAGCCATGCAGACCGGAAAACCCTATCCCATCAAAATGGCTTGGATGCAGGCAACCAATCCCCTCGCTTGTACCGGAGCCGATCCTAAAGGCGCTTATCAAGCATTAAGAAACTGTGAGTTCGTTGTCGATGTGGACTTGTTCATGACTCCATCCGCTATGGCATGTGCTGATCTGGTACTCCCGGCAGCTTCAGTGCTGGAAAGGGACAGCATTAGAGCGGAGTTCGTGGGTGGCTGGTGGGGTCCACTGAGAGCTGTAAATAAAGTAGTTCAGGTTGGTGAATGCAAATCTGATGAGCAGATTCTGCTTGAAGTGGGCAAGCGACTCAATCCGGATAGTTTCCCCTGGGATAATGTGGAACAAATGCTTGATTGGCTCATCCGGGATACGGGGATGACCTTTAGTGAATTAAGGGAAAGGTGTGATCCGGTGTATGCTCCGTTCCATTACCGAAAATATGAAGAAGGATTGCTCAGAAGGGATGGGCAACCGGGATTCAGAACACCCAATGGAAAATTCAATCTATATGTTCCAGCTTTTGAGAAGATTGGCATAGATCATTTACCGTATTACGAAGAACCGTTCCAGAGTCCGGTGAGTACTCCTGAGTTGGCCAAAGAATATCCTTTGGTATTGACGACCGGAGCCCGGTCATGGGGATTCTTTCACTCTGAGCATCGCCAGATTCCAAATCTGAGGGAGATAGACCCTGATCCCGAGGTTGAGGTTCATCCCGATACTGCTGCAGATCTAGGCATCATTGATGGCGACTGGGTCTGGATTGAAAATAATTACGGGCGATGCAAACAGAGAGCTAAACTCACCGCGACCATCGATCCCCGGGTGGTAAATGCCAAGCATGGATGGTGGTATCCGGAAAAAGAAGGTGCGGAACCTTCACTCTTTGGGGTCTGGGAAAGTAACATCAATCAGTTGTTACCTTCCGGCTATCAGGGGCCATCCGGCTACTGTGCTCCTTACAAAAGCCTGATTTGCAAGGTTTACAGGGCGTAAATCTCCAGTGCGGACAGCAGTCGTATCTAAGAATTGTTCAGGCATTAGTAAAAGGCAGAGTGGTCATAAACTGTGTTAGAAAACGCAACGAAGTCAGACACTCAAATTCGTATTTTGGACCAATGAAAGACCAAATTGTTACGTATAGAGAAATGTGTGATCAAGAGAATGTTCAGACTCTTCAGCGAGGTATGAACTATCGCTTGAATCCAAATTACTCTGTCATACTCATGTCCCAAAGAAAGAATGCTCCTTACAATGATCGGATCAGTGATGATGGCCTAAGTATCGAATATGAAGGGCATGATCTACCAAAAAACGAGAACGTGAGAAACCCAAAACGATTTGACCAACCCAGAATCACCAAATCAGGAACACTTACCCAGAACGGCCTATTTGCCGGATCAATTGACGATTATAAAAAAGGAAAGCGCCCACCAGAAATCGTCCGGGCTTATGAGAAGCTTTTTGCGGGTGTATGGTCAGAGAAGGGATTTTTTAGGCTCGTGGATTACCGGTATGAACAAGACAACTACAATCGCAACGTATTTGAATTCGTTTTGGAAGAATCAGAATTTGACCTCGAAGATAATGAATTGAAAGAAAATACTTTGAGGCCACGATCTAGAATAATCCCAAGTAATGTGAAGAAAGAGGTTTGGGAGCGTGATAAAGGTAAGTGTGTGATTTGTGGGTCAACCGATGAACTACATTTTGATCATGACCTTCCTTATTCGAAAGGTGGTACTATTAACCCGGCAATTAAATACTAGACAAAACATCGAAAATATATTACAAT
>CAZWIP010000069.1:0-13276 GCA_964634125.1 uncultured Dehalococcoidia bacterium | reverse complement strand
CATCTATTTCGCTCTGATCAACGATGCGCTGCTTAGTGTGAACACGCCCTAGTAGTCAAGAAGACAAGAGGTTAATAAGGGGATTTCCTACTGCAATGGAATAAAATTACCCGCTTTTCCCCACCTACGAATCAGCTTCGCACGTACAATTAGTTTAATTGTATTCTGCACGGACAGGAGTTCGTGCCAGGGATGAGGGGGTTGGGTTGATGCAATTGACAGTAGCAACGCTATCAGAGATGCAAAATGGTAACCCGGATGACTCACATCCGTATTAAATGCATCCCTTGGGGTGGAATCGCTCAAAAACTTCCATCCACTGTTGGACCATTGCCAAGTGTCGTTGGGGATTGTAAATGTCCTCTTCGTATGAAAATTGCTTGTTTCCGGCGTACTTAAGGTGCGAGTAGTTTTTCTCCTCGTAAACGGAGCCGTCTCCAGGGTCCCTCATCCGGGTCAGCCACTCCATCACGATCCAACCTCTCTCTTCATCGATCACCTGCCAGGGAGACGGGTAATGGATTGCATGGCAGCTCGGGTAAGTGTTTCGTAATATGGTATACAACTCTCGCACGGCTTCTCTGCCATGGAGTTCTATATCACCATTCCCGTATCCAACCCCCAAATCTCGAAATACGACATCCTCGGTATACCAACTGGCCCATTGATCAATATCACCAGCCACCCAGGTGTCCTCACTTACCTGGATGAACTCGTGGATTACTGTTTGGAGTTCTGCTTTCGACCACTTGCCCATACCGTTTCCTCCTCGGTTTCCACTATCCTACATAACCCGTTACCCGTAGTCAACCCACTCCCAGTTGCACACGTGAATCCTGAAGCCTATAATGATGGGGAACACGGCTGTGTAGGAGGCTCCATATGGATGTTAGGCATGATGATAATGAGTTATTTCCCATAATCAATCACTTCTTCGTTGAGTCATCACCGGTTAACAAGGGATTCGGCATAAAAATCAAGTCGCTGGATCCCAGCAATCCTCAACTGGAAATGGAAATGAGTGATGACTTGATCGGATTGATTTACGACCCCATGTTGCACGGGGGAGTAATAGCTGCCGTGTTGGATGCTGTGGGAAGCCTTGCCGTGTTCTTGGATATAATTGGAAAGATGAAGAGTGGCTCCGCACAGGAGAAAGTAGAGGAATTTCGGAAGAAGTCCAAATTGAATACAATCGACTTACGGGTTGACTATCTAAGACCGGGAAAGGGGAAGGTTTTTACTGCCAGCAGTAGCATTCTACGCACTGGTAAAAAAGTGGGCGTATCCCGGATGGAACTACATAACGAAAAGCAACATTTGATAGCCGTTGGTACAGGAACATACATTGTTGCTTGACTTGTCAATCAAGACAGCGGTGCCTTGTACAGCTTTAGACTGTCGAAAAGCTAACCAGATAAAGGAGACGGTGAATGTCTAATCTATTCAAGAAAGGAATTGATGACTACCAGCAAAGGTTGGCAAGCCCGTCTTCGAATGAACGGATAGCGGCAGTGCGGGGACTTAAAGAAGTCGATGACCCTCGGGCGATTGACCTTCTTGTCGATGCTTTGAGGGATACCGCCAGCGAGGTACGCTTGGCTGCTGCGACTTCCCTTATGAGCCTTGGAGACCCTCGTGGATTCGAGCCTATGCTCAGATTGCTTGATGAACAGGTATTGGATGACCCGAGTGAGGTCGCTATCACTGTATTGGAATCAATCATTGGCATGGAGTTGCTGGTCGAGGCTCTGGAGAATCATCCTGACGAGGAGATGCGGTGCAGTGCTGCTTGGGTACTGTGTTGGGCTATAAACGATAGGGTCGCCAAAAAAGCCCTAACCAGAGCGTGTGAAGAGGACCCCTCGGAGAAAGTTCGCCAAATTGCAGCTGATACCCTTGGTAGGCTACCAGTTCCGAATCCCTCTATGGTAAAGGACTATAAGGGTTTCTATTTCAGATACGAATGCCCCCTGTGCCACAGAATGGTAGCAAGCCATTGGAAAGAGTGCCCTGACTGTCATGAGCCGCTCTTTACAGATGAACCATAGTATCCACTTAGTTTTCACGACAACGGCGCCTTGTACAGCTTTCATTGCATTATGCACGGATAGTGGTTCGTGCCAGGGGTGAGGGAGGGGATGCTGAGGTTTGTATCTTCAAAGCTGAGACCATCGTGGGGTTTTGCAAACCATTTTTTCTTCAGGCATGCTCTACCTAGCTGTTTGCACCGCCTAACCTAAAGCTAATGCTGTCATTCTCCTGTTGCCGTAAGATATGGATCCTACCTCACATACGACACAATCATCCCTATACCTTTAATAACCCCATAAAACACGAATCCGCTTGCGATGCAGAGTAGAATATCCATAACTGCCTCCTGGAGTAGTAGATTTAGTAACATCGGTAAAATGCCTGATACTGCATACCCGAATCAACTAGTCCAGTATTGATGTTATTAGTAACGGAGCACACACTCAACGTGGCTAACACCAATTCATAGAGGTACTTTGGTTTTTAAGGACGATGCAATGAAAGGTAATGAAGCTACGCATGAGATTACCCTTATGGAAGAAAAGGATGCCACGGAACTTCTTACTTTCACAGAAATGTTGCTGAAAATTATTTATGAATTTCCAAATATGATCCCTAAACTAGAGACCCCTGACAGTTAACCAACCGCTACCAAATCCTAGTCTCAACCACTGCCTCACACTGGGCATAGCTCCCGACCTTTCTGTAATTAGAAACTAATCGGATAGTAGAATGCCTCTGTTGGTTCGTTAAAAAAGAAGAATCGCCCCATCTCAAGCTATGGGGCGATTCTTCTTACAAATAAGGAGGCAGTGAGTAGTTGCGGACTCTTATTAATTTGGTGACCAGAACACTCTATTCGAACAGATAACCATGGGATTACGACGGATTGCCTGCATCACATTCTCCAGCGTGTCGGTTAACTCCGGCAGCGTGTAATCATAGGGATCAAACAATGCCATGAGCTTGTCCCCAAGGTACAACATGAGCACATAGCAATCGGCGTCAAGAAAAAGCCCAAACCCTTCTTCCTCGTCTTCCGGAGAAAGCATGCCCCATATCCGCATCTGAGGGCGATCAGTTTTAAGGACTTCAGTGTTTTCTGCCCTTGAATTCTGTTCACTTAGATGTGAGCAATCAGTGATGCTCAGACAAGACATAGTCCTGCACACTGTTCCTTTTCGATTTTCGAATACCACTTTGATCATTTCCTCATCTCCCTTTGTTGTTTTTTTACAGGAATTGTCAGATATTACTTCTGCATTAACATCGTTAGCCTTGAATTCCATTTTCTTCCCCCTCTCCTTCGTAAAAATGATTCTCATTCATTTATTTTTTCTTTATTCTGCATTTATGTTATGGCCAGCCCGCTAAAAAAAACAGTGGGTTATCCCGCAATCCTTTTGGGGGTATACCCCCAAAATTAAGGTAGTGTTTGCATACATGGAAAGTTTTTGTTTTTGGGTCACTCTAAAACCATTGTTTTTAACAATTAAAGGGACTTTGTTAAATCAAGAGTGGGCATATATAATGGATACAAACATTCTATCGGCAACTGATCTGGAGGAGACAAATGGACGAGCCTGAAAAGTTAAAGCACTTATTGGAACACTGGATCGAGCACAACGAAGAACACCGTAAGGAATTTCAGGATTGGGCTACCAAAACAAGGGGTTTTGGAAATGCTGCCGTCTCTGACGATATTCAAAAAGCAGTTGGGCATTTAGAAGAGGCGAATAAATCTCTTAGCAGTGCTTCCGATAAACTGGCTGCTGGGGACTGATAAGGGAGGAAGACAATGTGTCTTGCAAAAGCGTATTCGATCAAGGGAGAAGAAAACGAACTCATTCTGGAAGATGTATCCAGAATGATAATTGAAGGCAACAATCTGTACCTTAGAACCTTATTCGGCGAACAGAAAGAGCTTGAAGGAATCGTAAAAGAGGTTGATTTTCAGAATGCCAGAATAGTTATTGAATATATTGCTTGAGGATAAAGAAAATGGGTTGCCGCGAGGTTTTAAAAGAAAACGGGTACCGTCTCACACCGCAGCGATCATTGATTGTGGACGTGCTGCACGATGCTGAAAAACATATCACCCCGGAAGAAATCCACAAGCAAGTTTCTGCCCGATTTCCAGAGGTGAACAAGTCCACAATATACAGGACCCTGGAAGTTCTCAAGAAACTCGATCTCGTCGACGAAACCGATCTCGGCGGAAACAAGCTATACTACCATCACGCCGAACACGGGCATCACCATCATCTCATCTGTCAAAACTGTGGGCGAACCATTGAGATCGAGGAAGGAGCTTTTGATCCACTCAGAGAAATGCTAATAAGCCGATACGGGTTTGACCCTGATATTCGGCATTTGGCAATCTTTGGGCGATGTGTGAATTGTGACTAGTGTTATGTCACATTTGAATGTCATTCTGAGCGAAGCGAAGAATCTCAATATCAATCAGAGAGATTCTTCGGTTATCCATACAGATTTCCTCAGAATGACAATGTGTCAGATCAGGGTTGACTTAACGCTAGTCTTCAGTAAACAGTTTTAAGCGTGCAGTTCCAGGATATCGCCATCTTTGACAATGTGATCTCGCTTGACACGCTGCCCATCGAACTTTCCAGAACCCCAGATAAGCGCATGTTTCAGATTCTTGCGGAAATCCTTGTGAACTGCCTCAGCAGCTTCCTCGATGGTACTGCCTAATTTTACTACCATAGGATCGTTCAAGTCAGCCTGGACACCAGGAGATTTCGTATAAACCCGGATGACTTCCAGCATATCAAAGGTTCCCTTTTTCAATTCGTCCAGACCGTTTCCATCTTTGGTGGAAATCGCAACCACCAGGACTTCCTCTCCATAAGTTTCTTTCAGAGCGGTGGTATTCTCACCCGTGATATCCAAATCACTTTTTGTACCAACGATCAAACCCTTCTTTTGAAACACCACGTCTTCCGGCACATCAATCATCCCAGCCAAGCCTATCCTGTATTTGACCAATTCAGCCATTACTTCCTGGGCCTCGGCTACCGGATCAATCTCCAGATCGACCATGAGTAAAAGCACATTGGCAGACCTCAACACAGCTGCAAACCAGGGATGAGCGTCATCGTCCGTAATGGGAGGCATGTCCACCAGTTGTATTTGTACATTTTCGAACTTCATCATGCCTACCTGGGGAAGTTTAGTGGTGTATGGGTAATCCCCAACAACCGCTGATGCTTTGGTAACCGTGGAGACCAGTTGTGACTTTCCCGCATTAGCCAGACCAACCAGTGCTACCTGGCCGGCCCCTTCCCTGGGAACGTGATAGACGCTACCCTTTTTTGAAGTGGCCTGCTGTTTTGTGGCTTCCTTTTGAAGCTTGGCGATCTTGGTTCGAAGTTCGGCACGGAGGCCATCGGTACCCTTGTGCTTGGGCATTACCCGGAGCATTTCATTAAGGGCTTCTATTTTCTCTTCAGGGGTCTCGGATGCGCGGTAGCGCTTCTCGGCCTCGAAGTATGCGGGGGTAAGATTTGCTGGCATATGTTCCTACCTCGTGTTGGCATCCATTTTAGCAAGTTTAAAGAGAAGTGGCTAGACTGGTGTTAAGTCAATCCTGATCTGACACATTGTCATTCTGATGGAGTCCGATCAGGACGATCGAAGAATCTCCCCGATTGGCAGTGAGATTCTTCGCTTAGCTCAGAAAGACATTTAACACGTGACATGACACTAGCAAATCACCGACAAAAAAGTCCATCCCCACAATTTCGCGGAGATGGACTTTCGATAGTCTAAACCAGGATGGTTACTCTATCCACTGAGTAGTTCTTTACATTTCTCAGCAAAAGCAGGTATTACCTTCTTATAATCACCAACAACACCATAATGAGAAATGCCAAAAATGTTTGCCTCGGGGTCTTTGTTAATAGCTATGATGTTCTTCGAACCAGACATTCCCGCCTGATGCTGACTGGAACCGGAAAGAGCTATCCCAATGTACACAGTTGGAGCAACCATCTTACCGGTTAGCCCAATCTGAATATTGGTCGGAACCCAACCGGAATCGCATGGAGGCCTGCTTGCACCCAGTGCGCCATTGAGCTGTTTGGCCAGATCACGAAGCTCATCGAACGCTTCGGCAGAGCCAACTCCGCGACCACCGCAAATCACAACATCCGCATCCTCGAGCTTGATTCCCTCAACTTCTTCCTTAACCTTGCCCACGACCTTCTGTCGTATAGCCGAAGCATCCAGCCCTGGATCAAAAGCAACAACCTCACCTGAACGCGAAGTATCCTGCGCCAGCGGCTCCATAGCCTTTGACCTGACAGTGGCTATCTGCGGCTTTGCCTCACTGACGTATACCGCTATAGCATTACCACCATAAACTGGTTTGGTTTTCTGCATAAGTTTTGTATCCGGATCAATCTCTAGATCAATACAGTCGAGTGTAGCAGCGGAACCGAGCCTGAAAGCCAGCCTTGGTGCCAAATCCATGCCATTTGCAGTCTGCCCCATGAGAATGATCTCCGGAGCTGCTTCAGCACTGAGTTTTTCCAAAGCCCCAGCATAGGCATCATTAGTATAATCAGCAAACATTTCGTTATCGATTGTGTAGACCTTATCAGCCCCAAATGAAATAGCCTCATTGGCAGCATCGCCAATCCCACTTCCAAGAAGTACTGCGGCAACATTTTGTCCCAGGTCGCCAGCTAACTTCCGAGCAGCTCCTAGGATTTCAGTAGTCGAAGCGCTTAGCTTACCTTCAATTATCTCTCCAACAATCATTACATCAGCCATTTTCTTACCTCCTAAGTAATCTCGGGAAAACCCTAGATTAACTTGGCCTCCCTGAGTTTGAGAGCCAGATTCGTTCCTGCTTCATCAGGTGTCTCGCCTTCGACAAATTCGCACTCGCCTTCATGAACCGGGATATAAATCTTCAGCATCTGGCTACGGGCTTGAGCCGGAGTAACATCGCTTGAACTCCAGTTCGTTACCTGTTTCTTGGCTGCAGCCATGATACCCTTCAAAGTTGCATATCGTGGTTCGCCAATTTCATTACTTACTGTGAACAGAGCAGGTAGTGTAACTTCAACAGTCTCGTACCCATCTGCCAATACTCTTTCTACCACTGCCTTTCCGTCTTGGACTTCGACCTTCTTGACGGCTGTCACACTCGGTATGCCCAGTATCTCGGCAATTCCTGTGCCTACCTGGCCAGCATCCCAGTCAGCTTCCTGCCTTCCGCAGAAAATAATATCGTATTCACCGATTTTCTTTACCGCCTCTGCCAGGTTAGCAGCAGTTGCATAGCTATCGACATCATCGAATGCAGGGTCAGTCATCTGATAGCCCTCATCTCCACCCATGGCCAGGCTATGTTTGATGACATCCTTGGCTGATTCCCCGCCCATAGACAGGATCATCACTTTGCCTTCTCCTACTGCATCCTTGACTTTGAGAGCAGCTTCTACTGCATTTTCGTCAAAGGGACTGATTACCATTGGCTTGTCTTTTGAGCCCAGCGCTCGCTTGGCCTCCGGATCGATCTTGAAGGACGCTGCTGGCGTCTCCGGATCAATCACCTGCTTGACGCATACAATCATGTTCATGATAGTACCTCCTTACAATTACGTGACTTACATGAAAACACTTTAGCCCATTTCAGGACTAAAGTGCGGGAAAAACCCCATGATGAATTTATCACAGGGGCTGGATGGTGTCAATGGCCGTCAGATGCTTTTCCCTACTGTTCGGGTGCGTGGACAACGGGATTCCATTTGGGTTCCACTCTTAACAGATTTTTCTCTGCAGCGTTCAATTCGTACATTACCAGATAGTTTATTGACATTCGACTGCCATCACTCAAAGTTTCACGTTCAATATCATCGAGTGTGAGGGAAAACGCTTTAGCAGCATCAAATATGGCTTGAGAATCGAAGTTTTTTGCACCAACCAACGAAACAGCTTCTCTAATTAATTCCAGCATAACAGAGTAGTTATACCCTGTGAGATAGCCGCAACCCGACTGGATAACCTCTTGGGCTCTTTCAGGATGATTCTCATATAATAAATCACGCATCAGGTTAACAATTGTGCTGTCTTCTTCAATCCACATCTCAGAAGCCCGTATAAATAGCATCTTATCCATCTCGTCCCAAAGATCAGCACTATCCACTGAACCCAGAAAAGCATCATGAGCATGTGTGCCAAGAAATTTCGCTGCACCTCCAGCCTCACGGTATTGCTGAATGAAACTGCTCATTGGGATAGGAGGTATCACGTAATCGCAATCCAATAAAGCTTCGACCTGCTCTTCCCAAGTAAAGGTATAATTTGTTAGATAGGTACCTGTCCATTCAAATTGATCCGGATGATCATTTGCATATTGCTCTGCTCCATTTAAAATCGCACTGCCGTATGTCTCTATCCAGAAAGTACCCCCAACCTTTGACGGTCTATCCTGAGGAAAATCAGAATCGTTTTCGGCTATCCATTGAAGTAGCGTATAACCAAGGTCTTCACCAAAAGGACTACCTGATGCGAAAATATATCCTCCGGGTACCACCGCTTCTTTGCTGGGGACTACAGTAAACAGTACAATATCATCCTTCTCAAGATACGGTTTAAGTGCAATCGGAGCCGTTGGAATTGCGGTAAAGATTACATCTACCCCCTCATCTTTAAGCCACTCATACCCGTGGAGATCCAATTGAGGGTTATATTGACCATCATAGTGGATGACTTTCAACTCAATCCCAGGGATCATATTCTGGTCATTATAATATTTGACTATATCTTCCAATCCCAGGTTTATGGTTTCCATCGCGCTTGATGAAACTCCAGTCAAATCGGTTAAGTTGCCAATTGTAATCACTACATCCCCCGCTGGCTCAGGTTGGATTGTAGCTACCTGTGTTGGTGAAGGTGTTGATATAGGCGTGGGATCCGGCGCGAGGGACAGTGTTGGGTCAGGTGTCACTGCTGGTGTTGAATCTCCAGCACCACAAGCAATCGTCCCCAGTACAAAAATCAAGAGCGCAATAGCGCTTAATGCTGCAATTGAGTTTTTCATCTATTAATTAAATCTATACGCCTATCGTACCGCTGTCAATGTTTCACGTTTGGAGCCAATGTACAAGCAGTCGATTAGCTAATCATCAGGCATATGAACTAGCGGATACCACTCAGTACCAACCCTAAATTCATCTTTTTCCGCTGCTCGCAGTTCATATGGAACCAGATAGTTAATAGAAATTCTTCTGGTATCGCTAAAAGCCTCACGTTCAATACCATCAATCTCTAAAGAAAATGTTTCAGCGGCTTCGTAGATAGCCTCAGCTCCAAAACCCTCAGGTCCTGCTAATTCGACTGCATCTGCAATGAGTTCCAGCATGATATAGAAATTGTATCCTGTTAAATATCCGCTTCCCGACATACGAATCTCATCAGCCTCACTCGGTGTCCGATATTTTTGCAGCAATTCTTTCATCAGATTGACCGTCAAAGTATCTTGATCCCACAATTCAGAAGCTCTCAGCAAAAGCATTCCATCCGCTTCATTCCATAAATTTGCATGGTTCAGCATACCAATCATAGCGTCATTCGAGTGAGTGCCGACGAACTTGGCTGTGTTTCCGGCTTCTCTATATTCTTTGACAAATTGGTTGAGCAGGGCGGGTGGTATCACATAGTCACAATCCTTCAGCGCTTCCACTTCAGGCCCCCAGGTGAACGTCATGTAAGGCAGATGTGTCCCCATCCATTGGTATTGTTCAGGATGAGTGGTTGCATACGCTTCAGCTCCAGCTAGAGTTGAAATCCCCATAGCTTCAACCCACATGGCGCCACCAATTTTGGCAGGTCGATCCTGTGGAAAGTCCGGATCAATTTCCGGAAGATAGTAAAGCAGGCTATAAGCCAAGTCTTCATGAAACGGACTGCCTGGTACAAATATGGGGCCACCGGGCTCAACGCCTTCTTTACTGGGAGACACTGTGAACATTATCATGCCATCTTTCTCAAGTAGCGGTTTAAGTGATTCGACCGCAGCGCCAACTGTTGTAAACAGGAAATCAGCTCCTTGCTCTTTCAGCCAATGATAACCGGATATATCTTTGGCAGGATCATACTGGCCATCATAGTGAATCACCTTCAACGTTGCACCCGGGATTAGATTCTGATCATTATAGTGCCTGACTATATCATCAAATCCCTTGTTTATAGGGCTCATCGCATTTGATGCAGGTCCCGTGATATCCGTAATGTTGCCGATGGTTATCACTACATTCGGCACAGACTCAGAATTAGTTGCGGAAGAAGGGTTCTCATCGCTCCCACTTGAGCAGGCGATGAAGACGGAAAGCATCAACATTAGAGCAGTTAATAATATAGCTAACCGTCTATTCATATAATTTCCTCCAATCTTTCCAACACTTGCAATGAAGACTCCTCAGATGCTAATCGGATATTTGCCATATTTGTGAGCCGCTTCGACCATCCACTCCAGTCTCGACGGATCTACATACGGATGCGAATGAGCTGCCGAAAGTATATAATCGCCTCTAGGGGCAGCATCTTTGACCGCTCTTTTGACCGCATCCTCTATCTCTTGCTGCGAACCCTTGACCAGCAAATAGGAAACATCCAGATTGCCGATCAGTACCAGTTTGTGCCCCACCTGCTCCCGGACCTTTCCCAGTTCTACCCCTGCAGTGGGCTCCATAGTTATAATACCATCAAATCCCCATTCGATAAATTTATCCAATAGCGGATAAATGTTACCGCAAGAATGGAATATGAACTTCCGGTTCTGCTTATGCACCGCCTCGGCAACGCGCCGATAGCTTTCACCGAAAAGCTTTTCCGTCATTTGCGGACTCATCATCGGTCCAGTCTTTTGAGCCAAGTCATCTCCACCCAAAACCACTTCAACGCCTGAAAGCATTACCCCTTCGAGATATTTAAGATAGTAGTCTGTATAGAAATCGATGGCTCGCTTTACGAACTCTGGCTTTTGAAAAGTGAATTTGGTAAATTCCACGAACCCGATCGGCTGCCAGCAATTCTCGAATATCCCGGGGGCAGCATACCCGATAGGCATAATTCTATCCCCATAATCATCGACCAGCTTTTTATGAAAATCAGTGGCATACTCAATGGCTCTCTCGAACACAGGGGCTTTCTCTTCAACCCACGCTTCCCACGTTTCTTCAGTAGGACACAACGGTCGACTGTAATTGAGTATCAGGTTGCCCTTGTTATCCGAACCCATCTCCCATACACGCCCAAACACGTCATGCCAGACCAGTCCCAACGATGATTCGCTATCCTCCACAAGCTGCATGAACGCATATATCGTCCAGTTGGCGTCGAATCCCAATTTAAGTGAACTCTCCAGTGCGTCGTTCCAATTGCTCTGATATGTACTGTTCCAAAACTCGTCCTGATTCATCATGTCCTTAATCGAGTCTCTGGTATCCGGATTTTTAATCATGGCTACAAAATCGACGGGCTCTTTTCCCATGATCTGGTTGACAGTGGACGGATCCATGATGAGGCCCATCACCGGAACCTGATCCGGTTCTTCGTGATTCATGGCCGTCATTATTCGCTCTTTAAAGTTCATCAGGATGCGCTCCATTCCTTGACGATATCGGTTCCTGTGATCGCATCAGGGGCAAAGGCATCTGCTCCGACCTCTCGAGCGAACTCCTCAGTAAGAGCGGCTCCTCCAATGATGACTTTGACTTTATCCCTGTTCCTTTGGTTTTTGAGTCCTTCGATAACCTTCCCCACTTCCTCAGAAGTGATAGTAAGCAAACAGGACATCCCTAATGCAAGCGGTTCATATTCATCAACAGCGCTGACGAACTTCTCAACCGGCACATCTATGCCCAGATCAACCACCTCAAAGCCGGCGCTTTTTGAGTAGTTAATGAAGATATTCTTGCCCAGATCATGCAAGTCGCCGGCAACCGTCCCCACAACGATGGTCCCCAACGGCTGGGAAGCACCCGAAGACATGAGTGGCGAAAGCAATTCCATAGCCGATTTAGCGATTTCCCCTGAATAGACCAACTCAGCCAAAAACCATTCACCACCCTGAAATCGCTTACCCACCACTTCCAGGGCCTCAGCAACCGCATCGACGGCCTCTTGAACGGTAACACCCGCCTCGCCGTTGACTACCAAATTGACCTGCCCCATCGTGGCATCCATATCCAGTGCCAACAATGAGACTTTCAGTTTTTGAGGTATTTCATTGGACATCATTCATTACCTTCCTCAGATGGATTTAAATTTACTGTTGACTCCGTTTGTGCTGGTTCTCCAAAATAATCCTCTATCCCAGTCTGCGCGTTCACTTTGATGAATTGGTCGGTTTGCACCACCTCAACTTTCGTGAAATGAGGCAATTCTATTCCTTCTACGTGACTTCTTACATCATCCAGAGCATTTTCAGCGCTTTCGACATCCTCGAACTTGATCATCCAGGTAAGCTTAATAGCGCTCTCATCTGCCTTAACAGCGGATAATCCCGTAACCAGCAGACCCTCATATGTCCGCCGACCGATGAATTCGCCCTCCCGAAACGCTATGGATATACCATGCGGTAGACTGTTCACAACTTCGCTGAAATCTACATCATCGTACAATGACGGTTTGTTTCCCTGTTCGGTTTCAATAGCCTCCCTTACCACTTCCCCGTAACCTATCAAGATGATATCGTCCATAAAAGCGACCGCATCCGTGTATTCATCTATTTGAACATCCCATATCTCTTCACCGGCAAATTCATGTTCAGTGTATCGCTCCGAGCCCAGCAAGTCTTTAATTCTTTCGAGATCGAAATTCCCGGTGACGATCTGCAACGGCGGTATCATCCACAGTCCCTGCACATTGCTGGCAACCGATGAATGATCGATGTTATTCAAATCTATACCATACGAATCAAGATATCCCGATGGCCCTTCGGCCTCAGCCAGATAAGCACTCAACTCCGGATCATTTCGCATTGCTTTCACATCAGCAAAAACAAAACTCCGCAGGTCATTGGGCGTTATTTTCATCATCGAAACGATAGTGCTATCGTCACTGATACCATTAATCTTTTCTTCCTTGCTGCACGCCACAGCCAGGAGCAATAACACGATACAAATGATAATGTATGAATGACCGATTACATTTTTTACCATACGAATCATTGTGGACTCCGCGGCCGATACTGCAATGCCTCGGC